>JBATYN010000294.1:0-12255 GCA_049674125.1 Pseudolabrys sp.
GACATCGCCATGGGGCGGACGGTCCTCATCATCGCGCACCGGCTCTCCACGGTGCGCGCGACCGACCGCATTGTTACGCTCGAGCGCGGCCGGCTGGTCGAAGACGGCACGCATGACGCGCTGATCAAGACCGGCGGCCGCTACGCATCGCTACATCGCTTGCAGGCGGGGATTCATGAAGCCTGTTAACACCGCCACGATCGCCCGTTCAGCCCGCCGGTTACGACGCTCAGCCGCCAGAATTCGCCGTTCGGCAGCCACGTTCGCCACGTCTATGCGGCGCGCTATCCCACCTCAGCGCGACCGAGGAAGGCGGGACGACGAGCTCGCATTCCTGCCGGCGGCGCTTGAAATCGTGGAAACGCCGCCGTCGCCGATTGGACGTGCCGTCGGCGCGACCATCATTGTTTTGTTCTGCGTGGCGCTGATCTGGGCCTGGGTCGGTACGATCGACATTGTCGCGTCCGCGACTGGGAAAATCGTCCCGAGCGGCCGCACCAAAGTGATCCAGCCGTTTGAAACCGGCGTGGTGCGTTCCATTCGTGTGCAGGACGGGCAGGCGGTCAAGGCTGGCGACGCATTGATTGAGCTAGATCCAACGGTCAATGCAGCGGAACGCGATCATTTGCACAACGACTTTGTCGCCGAGCAACTCAACATCGCGCGGTTGCGAGCCGCGCTCACCGGTGGGGATAATCTGTCAGCTGGCTTCACGCCGCCCGCCGACGCGGATCCGGCACTGGTCAGCGCGCAGCGTCAGCTTTTGCTCAACCAGGTGGCTGAGCACCACGCCAAGATCGCGGCTCTCACGCGTCAGCAAGCCCAAAAGGAAGCCGAGCAGGGCACCATCGCAGCTACGATCCATAAACTGGAGGCGACGATCCCCGTCGTTCAGCAGCGCGTCGACATTCGTAAGACGCTCGTAGAAAAAGAATTGGGCTCGAAGATCACGTATTTTGAGATCCTTCAGACGTTGGTCGAGCAACAGGAAGATCTCGGCGTCCAAAAGAGCCACTTGCGCGAGGCGGAAGCGGCTGCGGCTGCAATTCTTGAAACGCGCGGCCAGACTGAAGCTGAATACCGGCATGCGCTCTCCGACGATCTCACCAAGTCAGAACAGAAGGCGAGCGGCCTTGCCCAGGATCTGATCAAAGCGGAGCAGAAGACGAGGCTTCAGCTGCTGACCGCGCCCGTCGACGGCGTCGTCCAGCAACTGGCGATTCATACCGTCGGTGGCGTTGTGACGCCGGCACAGTCGCTGCTGATGGTGGTGCCCAGTGATAGCCGCCTCGAAATCGAGGCGATGGTCTCGAACCGTGATATCGGCTTTGTCCACGCCGGCCAGGACGCCGAGATCAAGATCGACACCTTCAATTTCACCCGTTACGGCCTTTTGCATGGCCAGGTGGTCAGCGTTTCTCAGGATGCTGTCATCCGCGATCGTAAGCAGGACCGCCCCGACAATCGCGGAGCAGGAACGCCGAACGATTCGAGCGAGCCGCAAGGCCAGGAGCTCAATTACACCGCGCGCATTTCGCTCGACCGTACGCAGATGCAGATCGATGACCGGATCGTCAATCTATCACCCGGCATGGCGGCGACAGTGGAAATCAAGACGGGATCACGGACGATCTTGAGTTATCTCTTGTCACCAATGCTCCGTTATCGCCAAGAAACGCTGCACGAGCGGTAGATATTCTATCAAAATGATTCATCCAAATGGTTCAAATACAGGCGGGTTGAAATAGGAGAGGGACCTGAAGTCAAGCCACAAGGCTGCAGTTACTTCTCCTGAAAGGCCGCCATCAGGCGGCCTTTCTTTTTCGCTCGATCTTTCTTCGTTTACGGTACAAAAAAATGCTTGTAAGCGCGCGGCTGCTATCGGATCTCAAGGGAACGCTCCGGCCCTGAGGCCGTTGTTCTAGCGGAACCCGGAGAATGACCATGAAAACATTGCTCTGTTGCAGCGCAGCCCTCATTCTGCTCGCGGTCTCAGCAACGGCGCAGGACAACAAGCCGACGGTTCAACCGAACGAACTTACCGCTAGCGCGAAGCCCAAGCCGCCATTGCAGCTCAGCGACCAGCAGCGTCGCAAAATTCAGGACGCGCTGGTGACGGCGCACAGCGCCCAGAAGACGCCGGACAAGTTCGAGGCCAAGGTCGGCGAGAAGGTCCCCACCAAGCTCAAGCTCGATGCGATGCCGGCGCCACTGATCAACCAGGAGCCGGTGCTCAAGCAGTACGACTTCGTCAAGCTCGATAACGACCTGCTGGTGGTCGACCCAATGGACAGCACAATTGTCGCGGTGATCCCGCGCAAATTCCCGAAGGATCAGGCGACGCAAGGCAGCGCACCAAGCGGCCAGACCCACGACCCGGCGTCGCAGGGCGACGAAGCAGAGACCAATAAGAAAAACTGACTGTCATCCGCGTAGTCAACCAAGATCAACCTGCTCATCAATTTGAAAATCGTGAAAGCCTTCCGGCTCAATTGGTATCCGAAGTGCGCTCACGCTGAAATGATAAACGTCGACTTCGCGTCGCGAATTAAAAGGGAGACACCGGTCATTTTTATGATCAATGGTGCAATCGTTCACAAGCGGACATCAGTTAGTGCATCGCACATGTCCGCTTTCGGGGGTGGAGCGGACGTTGCTCCCGCATCGCAATACGCCCGCTATTGACCCGGGCAGGCATTACTGAGGCTACAAATCCGCCTGACCCCGCAGAGATTGAGGCAAAAATCGAACCCCATCCCGCGGCTCATGTGCTACATTTCTCTTAAGCGAGCGAGTGGATCGCAGCACTAATCTCAATTCAAAATGCGTTAAGCGGGGGAACCAACGATGCGCGCTGTATTCAGCATGGCAAGCGTCACCAAAAGGATCGTCATCGTTGTTGCGCTACTGATTTGGCCACTAGCGGCTTCGGCGCAAGTGAAAGTTTTGATGTCAGGCGGATTCAGTGGCGCATACGAGCGACTGTTGCCGGAATTCGAGAGGACGAGCGGCATCAAGGTTACGACCGGGTCGGGTTCATCGCAGGGGAATGGGCCGCAAACAATCGGGGCTCAGCTTGCACGCGGCGTACCCGCCGACGTGGTGATCCTTTCCAGGGAAGGTTTTGCTGAGCTGATTGCCGCGAGCCGCATCGCCGCCGGGACGGACGTGGATCTTGCGCGAGTACCCCTCGGCATAGCGGTGCGTGCAGGCGGTTCGAAGCCCGACGTGAGCACCATAGGCGCATTCAAACAGGCCATGCTGGACGCCAAAACAATCGCAGTTCCGGGGAGCACCAGCGGTATCTGGCTTAAGAGCGAGCTTTTTCCACGACTCGCCATCGCGGAAAAGATCAACCTCAAGATGACCCCGCGAGGCACGGGCGCAACCGGCATGGTTGCCGCAGGAGAGGCGGACCTCGCGGTGATGCCGGTCAGTGAAATCGTGCACGCAGCAGGCGTCGACCTCGCAGGCATCCTCCCATCGGAGATTCAGCTGATTCAGGTATTTTCAGCCGCGGTCGTAGCGGGCTCGAAGGAGATTGAAGCTTCCAAACGACTGATCGAATTTCTCGCCTCGCCGCGCGCATCCGAGGGGATCAAGAGCAGCGGAATGGAGCCGCTCGCAACGCCAAGGTAGAGTTTTAACGAACGCCTTTCGACACGCTGTGCAGCGGTTTCTGGCCGGGACTGAAAGCGCTTCCGATCTTGGCCCACCGCATTGTTTCGTTGGGTCGTAAAAATTTGGTCGGTATTGGAGGCATAGCGGACATTGGTTGCCGTTCGCACCGGATGCCTCGGGCGCTCATGACCCAAAGCGGACATCAGCCGACCTCCAAGGATACCCCTTCAAGCAGGCGAGTTGAGCCGATACGATGAGCGAGGCTTAAGTCGCGGGGCGGCAATGAGACGGCGCGATTTCATCAAGATTGCTTTTGGTTCGGCAAGCGCATGGCCGCTCGTCGCCGGCGCACAAGTGCCGGAGCGAAAGCTACTCATCGGCACGCTGACAGGTCTCGGAGAGGGTCCGCTTGCTCGCGAACGCTATGCAGCGTTTTTGGAAAGACTTCAGGAGTTGGGCTGGACGCAAGACCGCAATATCCGAATGGAATATCGCTGGGGTAATGGCAATGCTGAAAATATTCGCCGCCAAGCAGCGGAATTAGTCGCGCTCAAGCCCGATGTGCTGGTAGTGACTGGTTTCCCGTCAGCGGAGCAGGTCCTTCGTGCGACACCAACTATTCCAATTGTATTTGTTATTGTGCCCGACCCCGTCGGCTCCGGCTTGGTCGATAGCCTATCGCGGCCCGGTCATAATGCGACTGGCTTTACGCAATTTGAATACGGACTAAGTGGAAAATGGTTGGAGATGCTCAAGCAAATCGCGCCCACTGTGACGCGCGCGGCTGTTCTGCGCGATCCCGGTATCAGTTCTGGCATCGGTCAGTTTGCTGTTATCCAGTCGGTGGCAGGATCCGTGGGCATAGAAGTAATTCCGATTAACATGGGGGATCTAACAGAGGTTGACCGGGCCCTTTCGAATTTTGTGTCGGGCTCACCCCATGCGGGCATGGTCGTGACGGCGAGCGCGTTGACAGCTACACAACGCGACCCGCTTATTTCGCTTGCGGCCCGATACAAGTTACCTGCGATCTTTCTCGGTCGCGACTACGTTTTGAACGGTGGCCTGATTTCCTATGCTGCGGACTTCATCGACCAGTTTCGGCGCGCAGCCGAATATGTCGACCGCATTTTTAGGGGCGAGAAACCGGCCGATCTTCCGGTCCAGGCGCCCACAAAGTATGAGCTGATCATCAACCTAAAGACCGCCAAGGCGCTCGGCCTCACAGTACCGCCCGCGCTGCTTGCCCGCGCCGACGAGGTGATCGAATAACGCAACAATGTCCGCTATTGGCACTTAGCGGACATCCCTCGAGCGACGTCCAATGTCCGCTTTCGGGGTGAGGCGGACATTGCTGCCGGAGCGCGGAGTGTCTGATTTTGACCCAAGGCGGTCACGGCTCATGCAAATCGTGGAAGAGTGTATGCTAACGAACGGCAATCCAACGGGAGCGCTGCGATGAGCATCATGTATCATGACGGCAACCGGAACCTGCAAGACCGCTTCGACAGTCGTCGCATCGCGGACCGACTGGAAGACAAATTAACACGCGCGATGTTTAACGACGATGATAAGGCATTGATCGAGAGCGTCGCGTTTTTCTTTATTGCCACTGCGGATGCCCGTGGCTGGCCAGATTGCTCATTTAAAGGCGGGCCGTCGGGTTTCGTTCGGATTACCGGCCCATCGGAGCTTGCGTTTCCCGATTATGACGGAAACGGCATGTTCAAAAGCCTTGGCAACCTGGTGGTCAATCCGAATATCGGGCTTTTGTTCATCGCCATGAACGACAAGCCGAAGCGACTGAGGGTCAATGGGAGCGCACGGGTGAGCGACGCCGATCCATTGCTGGGAAAGACCGTTGGCGCCCAGCTCATCGTGCGGGTCGAGGCCCGTGCCATCTTTCCCAATTGCCCACGCTATATTCCGGCCATGCAGATGGTCTCACCATCGATCTATACGCCGCAGCCAAAATGCGAGGCGCCGGAGCCGGCTTGGAAGAGCTTCGATGCCTTTAAGGATGTCGTGCATCCGCGCCAATCGACTTGGAAAGGTTAGCTCCACTGCCAACGCATATCCGCTTCTGGCACTTAGTGGACATCGCCTGGTGCACTGCACATGACCGCTTTTGACTCAAAGCGGACGTTGGGCGTGCCATTTCTTACTCGCCGCTCGGCCGCAAAGTGCTAGGCTTTTGGCCTTGCTCACGGCGTGTACTCAGGGGGCACATGCAGCGGCGCGATTTCATCACCCTTCTCGGCGGTGCGGCATTCGCGTGGCCGCTCGCCGGGTATGCCCAGCAGCCCGAGAGAATGCGTCGGATCGGCGTGTTGATGAGCTTCGCTGAGAACGACGCGGCAGCCAAGTCGCGCGTCGCTGCGTTCCGGCAGGGACTCGAAAGACGCGGATGGTCAGAAGGTCGCAACGTCCGCACCGACTATTGGTTCACGGCCTCTACGGCCGAGCGCATTCCAGCGTTTGTCAAAGAGCTGATTGACCTTCAACCCGACGTGATCCTCGCACAATCAACGGTGGCTGCCGCGGAGCTGCAGCGGGAAACCCGCGTGATCCCTATCGTGTTCGTCAATGTCTCCGACCCGGTCGGCGCTGGCTTCGTTGCAAACATGGCGCGGCCAGGCGGTAATCTCACTGGCGTGCTGCACCTTGAAGCAGACATCATCGGTAAGTGGCTAGCGATGCTCAAGGAGATTGCGCCTCGTCTCGCGCATGTCGCGGTCATGGGGAACCGTAAGACGGCTTCTTTAGATTACTTTGTGCGGGCCGCGCAAGTCATTGCGCCGTCGTTCTCGGTCGAATTAGTAGCCTGTCACGTCGAAACCGCTTCAGATATCGAGCGCGAAATTGAGGCAATGGCGCGCATACCCGATAGCGGTCTGATTTTGCCTCCGGACGCAATGACCGTCACGCATCGCGATCTCATCATCGCGCTCGCAGCCCGGTATCGCCTACCGGCCGTCTACCCTGTCCATCTCTTTGTTGCGGCTGGCGGTCTCATGTCTTACGGAACCGATCAGGACGCTATGTTTCGGCTGGCAGCATTCTATGTCGACCGTATTCTGCGTGGCGACAAGCCCGCCGAGCTGCCGGTGCAGGCACCGACAAAGTTCGAAACGTCCGTCAACCTTAAAACCGCCAAGGCGCTTGGCCTCACTGTGCCGCCCGGCCTGCTGGTGGCCGCTGACGAGCTGATCGAGTGAGAGGAATGTCCGCTTCTGGCACTTAGCGGACATTCGATACTTAACGGCATTTTTATATCTCACTCAGAGGTGACTTGGTACCATCTCTGCACTTGCAGCCTCGGGGGAGGTGCAATGAGACGGCGCGAATTCATCACTCTTGTCGGCGGCGCCGCAGCGTGGCCACTCTTGGCGCGCGCGCAGCAGGCAGACAGAATTTGGCGGATGGGATTTATCGCCCACGGGCATGAAGGCTTTTATGACGCATTGTTCGAGGGCTTGCGTGAATACGGGTACGAGGAGGGCCGCAACCTCATCGTCGAGCGCCGCTATGCACGAGGTCAGGCTGAGCGCTTCAAGGAGTTTGCGGCGGAGATGGTTCGACTGAATGTCGACATAATCATTGTCGTAACGACCCCCGCGGCCCTTGCCGTAATGAACGCGACCAAGACGATTCCCATCGTGCATCCGAATGCTATTGATCCGCTAAATACCCATTTGATTTCCAGCCTTGCGCACCCCGGTGGGAATCTTACAGGCGGCGCGCAGTTGACGGCCGAAGCCAGCGCAAAGCGCCTTCAAATCCTGAAGACGGTGGTGCCGGGGTTGTCGCGCGTGACGGGACTCTGGAATCCGGCCAACCCCGCACTCGTATTTTCGTGGAAAGAGACGCAAGGTGCGGCACGCGCGCTGGGAGTAACGCTTCAATCGCACGAGGTGCAAGGGCCAAAGGACTTTGCGGCCGCTTTTGCCATGATCGCCGAAGAGCACCCCGACGCACTCCTCGTCGTACAGGATGCGGTCACGATGCAGCAGCGAAATGAAATCATCGACTTTGCGATACAGAAACGACTGCCGAGCATGTTTCAGGAGAAAGGGTGGGCGGTGGCTGGTGGTTTGATGTCCTACGGGGAAAACCTGCCTTCTATGTATCGGCGCGCCGCATACTTCGTGGACAAAATTTTCAAAGGCGCAAAACCCGCTGATCTACCCGTAGAACAAGCTACGAAGTTCGATCTGGTCCTCAATCTGAAAACTGCGAAGGCGATCGGGTTTACGTTCTCGGATTCGATCCTTGTCCTCGCCACCGATGTGATCGAATAGAGATGCTGTTGTCCCAGCGAGCGGACCGCCGCACGTTGCTACAGGTGCGGTGCGATTGTTCAGCTAAATCTTTCGCCGCATGCGCAGGTAAATGTCGTCGTTTCCTTGCGGGAGCTTGCTCGCGGATGCGGTTCCAGAATAGCAAGCCTCATTTTATTTCCGCAATGCGGACACAGGACGCGCGGGGCGCTGATGTCGGCATTGCGTAATGTCACTAGGCGGTGCGTCAGCGCGCCGATAAAATCCATAGGCTGTTCTGAAAGCTCATAGCCGCGTGAATACATTCGCGCACTCTCCAAACCAAAATACGTGTTGAGGGCGGACGCGGGACCGTTTTCTCGGACGCGCCCCGCACTGGTAGCGTGCTGCGAAGTGGCGATCTTCCGCATGGTTCGCTCCTCGATTACGGTCCGTGTGATTACTGCGTTGCCAATTGTGAGTGTGGATTGACAAACACATATCCGCGCACGTCGCGCATGTGGACTCTCGACAATCCCCCGCCAGAATTGTAGTCGCGGACCATCCACTGCCCATTACCGGCAGCGGACTCGATATACATCACATGATGATTTCGAACGGCAGCAAGCCCCGCGCGCGGACCAGACTCGCGCGGGAGTAATTTCGCCCAGTTGGAAGCCAGGTTGAGCCGCACATCGGAAAGCCCGAGATATTTGCGTAAGCCGCACCCGCAATACGCATGGGGGCATCCGTCAGGGCGCGCGCCAATGACCGCATCTGCATCTGCCATGGCGATCGCGCTATTGCCGGCGGCGTCGAGAACCGGCGAATTCACGTTGCAGACGCGACGCCCGCTATTCGTGAAAACGCATGTGTCGGACCCGTGATATGAAAGCTGCTGATGCAAACGGCTGTAGTGATGATGGCGATGATATGCATTAGCGGATGAGGACACGAAAGCGGCAAAAACCAATACGGTTAGCATTCCCATGATGCCTATGCGATTCATGGATTCCCTCTTTGCGTTGATGAGAAACGGCGAAAGGGCGCTGCGCTCCGGAGAAGAGCTTCTTTAATGCAAAGCGCAGACTGCAAAATTCACCTCCCGAAAAGACCAGCGCATAAACGGGCAACAACAGAAAAGGTTCCCGTATAAGGCCCGCTATGTCAGTTAGCGGACGCCGGTTGAGGGCGCGCGGTGTGCGCATTGACGCGTCGATTCGTGCGAATCAACGACGAATCGTCGTCAAACTTTTTGAAGAAAATAAGGGCTTATTCCTTTACCGCGCCCGTCATCGCCGAGACGTAGTGCTCGACGAAAAATGCGTAGAGGACGACCAGCGGTAGCGAGCCGATCATGGCACCCGCCATCAACGACCCCCAACGGTAAATATCGCCGTCGACCAACGCGGTCACAATCGCAACGGGCACAGTCTTGTATTGCGTCGAGGAAATGAAGGTGAGCGCGTAAATGAATTCGTTCCAGCACAGCGTGAAGCAGAAGATGAAGGCCGAGATCATTCCCGGTATCGATAGTGGCAGCACGATGCGCAGCAGGATCTGCCACCGGCTGGCGCCGTCAATCAACGCACATTCCTCCAGCTCAAAGGGGATGGTCTTGAAATAGCCCATCAACAGCCATGTCGAGAATGGAATGAGGATCGTTGGATAGGTCAGAATCAGAGCAAAGGGCGTGTCGAACAGGCCGTACTGGAACACCACGGTCGAAAGTGGAATGAACAGGATGGAGGGTGGAATGAGATAAGCAAGGAAGATCGCGCCGCCAATCCATTGCGCGCCCTTGTAGCGCAGGCGCACGATCGCGTAGGCCGCGAGCACGCTTGCGATAATCGACAGTGCGGTCGCGCACACCGCAACAAACATCGTATTCCACAGCCAGATCGGATATTCGGTCTCGAACAGAAGCTTATAGATGTGCTTGATCGTCGGATTCCAGGTCCAGAACGGATTGTAGGTTTCGAGATCGAGCAATTGTTCGTCCGGCTTAATCGACGTCAGCGCCATCCAGTAAAAAGGAAATAGCAGCACCAGCATAATGATCGACAACGGCAGATAAACTGTGATGAGTCGTCGCGGCAGATTGTGCAGATAGCTCATGCCCTCGGTTTCGTCGGAGAGCGGCGCCGAGCTTGTCAGCACGTCCCGCGCAGTGGCGGCTTTGCCGGCGAGAGCGTTAGTCATTGCTCTCTCCCTGTTGCCACTTCCTTCGTTGCAGCCCGAACCATGAAACAAGAATGGCCGCGAGCAGGAACGGAATCATTGCAGTCGAAATCGCCGCCCCTTCGCCCAGCTGACCGCCCAAGATCGCCCGTTGATAAGAAAGCGTTGCCATCAGATGGGTGGCGTTGACGGGGCCGCCGCGCGTCATCACCCAGATCAACTGGAAATCGGTAAAGGTGAACAGGACCGAAAATGTCATCACCACCGCAATGATCGGCGTGAGCAGCGGATACGTGATGAAGCGGAATCGTTGCCACGGCGTCGCGCCATCGATGGTCGCCGCTTCATAAAGAGACGGCGACACCGTTTGCAACCCCGCGAGCAGCGTGATCGCCACGAACGGTACGCCGCGCCAGATATTTGCAAAAATCACCGACCAGCGCGCATTCCAGATGTCGCCAAGGAAGTCGATATTGGCCGTAATCAAACCCATTTTCTTGAGCGACCACGAAATGATCGAAAATTGTGGATCGAACAGCCACCAGAACGCGATGGCGGAGAGCACCGTCGGCACAATGAACGGGATCAGCACCAATGCACGAAGAATTGCCTTGAACGGCAACCGCTCGTTCAGCAGCAGCGCAAGATAGAGTCCGACCGCAAATTTGATGATGCTGGCGACGCCGGTATAGAGCAGTGTGTTGACTACCGAGAGCATGAAGGTCGAATCGCCCATCAGCCATTCGTAGTTTTCGAGGCCGATAAATTCGCCGGGCCGGCCGATGCGGGCATCGGTAAACGACAGCCAGACGCCAAGAACGAGCGGATAGGCCAGAAACAGAATCAGAAACGCCGCCGCCGGCAGCATGAACCAGAAGCTCAGCCATTCCCGGTTGGTCTTGAGGCGTTCCCAGGCCGTCGCGTCACGCATGACACGTTTGGTGCCGCTATGTTGTAACGCAATCGTCATTGCGACCCGGATTCCGTTTGCAGCGAAAATGGCCGGCGGGAGTGCTGCCCCCGCCGGCCGGTTTGACTAGCGATAGATTCGCTTGAGTTGACGCTCGGCGATCGCGATCGAACCCTTCACATCTTCACGGCCCGTGCAGTAATTCGCGAACATGTCGAGCACGACGAAGTCCGCGATCGCAGTCGCGGCCTTCTCGCCGACCGAACCGAGCCCGCCGGCGGTCAGCGTCCGCTTCGCCGCCTGGCCGAAGACGGTATTCTTCGGGTCCGCGGTCCAGATCGGGTTCTTGTCGTAGGCATTGAGGCAGTGCGTGAGATAGCCCTGCGCCGATTGGATCCACGGATTGAAGTTGTCGGCTTCCAGCATGAAGGCCATCAACGCCTTACAAGCCTGCGGATACTTGGTGTAGGTCATCGCCATTGCCGGGTACATCAGATGCAACTCGGTCGGCTTGCCGATGGGGCCGACCGGCCAATACGAATGATTCATATCGTCGGCGATCTGTTTCTTGGTCGGGTCCTTCTTGGCCGCGACGTAGATCGAGATGCCATTGTCGGTCCAGTTGATCTCCCCGGCCAGAAACGCCTTGTTATTGGATGCGTCGTTCCAGGAAGCGACGCCGGGGATCATCTCGGGATAGAGCGCCTTGGCAAATTCGAGCGCCTTGGCGGTTTCCGGCGAGTTGATGATGACCTTGTCGCTCTTGTCGACGGTATTGCCGCCCTGTGACCACAGGCACCAGTGCACCCATCCGTTGCCGTCGCCGGAGGCGTGGCCGAGCGCAAAACCGCCGGGCGTATTGTTCTTCTTCATCGCCTTGGCATATTCGAGGAAGGCGTCGGAAGTTTCCGGGAATTTCGAGAAACCGGCCTTGTTCGATGCCTCGATACGGTAGTTGATCATGTTGCCCGAGTAGCAGATCGGGATCGCGATCCACTTGTTACCGCTCTTGCCGTAGGTTATCGCGCTCGGCACCCAGCCGCCGTATTTTTTGCCGAGATAGTCGGCAACGTCTGTCACATCGACGCACTTTTGCGGAAAGAGATGCGGCAGCGAGTAGAGGCCCCAGAACAGGTCCGGGCCGGTGCCTGTATTGGCGGCGACCGAAGCTTTCGGTTGCACGTATTCGTATGACTCGCGAGCAATATCGACTTTTACGCCCGTCGCTTTGGTGAAGGCCTCGATCAGCTTGACGAAGGCATCATCTTCCGATTGCACGAAATA
>JBATYN010000295.1:0-3127 GCA_049674125.1 Pseudolabrys sp.
GAGAAGTTCCTCACAATGGGGCGTGCGGTTGGTTAACTGCCCAGGCAATTTACTTTTGCTTTACCATAGGGTTAGCGGTATTCTGGGATGACGCGGCATGCCTTGCAGATGCCACATCTTAAGGATAACGATTACTCAAGAGGGCCCGCGCCTTCGGGGAGTATCAAGTTTGAACCGACCGTTTGCTCGCGCGCTGCTGGCGTCTGCGGCTATTGCCGCTGCAATTGCCCTTGCCGGCTGTGATGCCGAATACATCGTCCCCACCGGCCGCTCCCACGCTCCGATTTCCGATAAGACCCTCGGGGAGATCGCTGCGAAAAATATGGATAAGGAATCCCCGATCCTCGCCCGTATCTTCAAGGAAGAAGCGGAGCTGGAGATCTGGAAGAAGAACCGCGACGGCGAATATGCACTGCTCAAAACTTTTCCGATCTGCCGCTGGTCGGGTGATCTAGGCCCCAAGAAAAAAGAGGGCGATCGCCAGGCGCCGGAGGGTTTCTACACGATCACTCCCGGGCAGATGAATCCGAACTCCAATTATTACCTCGCTTTCAACACCGGCTTCCCGAACACCTATGACCGGGCGATGGGCTATACCGGCTCTGAGCTGATGGTGCATGGCGACTGCTCGTCCCGCGGCTGTTACGCGATGACCGATGAGCAGATCCAGGAAATTTACGCGCTGGCGCGCGAGTCTTTCTTCGGCGGCCAGAAATCGTTCCAGCTGCAGGCCTATCCGTTCCACATGACCGCGCTGAACATGGCCAAGCACCGCAACAATCCGAACTTCGCGTTCTGGAAAATGTTGAAAGAAGGCTACGACCATTTCGACGCGACACACCAGGAGCCGAAGGTCGCGGTTTGCGACAGGCACTACGTCTTTGACGCCGCAACGCCCGAGGACTCGACAAAACCGCTATCGTTCAATCCAAAAGGCGCGTGCCCGGCCTACCAGCTCGACAAGACTGTCGCCGATGCCGTGCTCGAACAGCGTCGGCAAGAGCAGTACAAAATGGCCGAGTACATCGCCAAGAATGTTTCGACTGTTCCGCCCCGCGATGGCGTCGACGGTGGCATGAATCCTGTGTTCGCCGACAAGCTCGGCACACAAGAGGGATACGACAGCAAGGGACGTCTGATCCGCGTCGCGACCGCGCCTGGCTCGCTACCGCGCACGCCCGACAAGCCGGCTCCAGCGCCTTTGGTTTCGGTGCCTCAAGCCGCGCCCGTTTCGGTGCCAGACACCGCACCGCAGCCTGAATCCGAGCCGGTGGTGATGGCGAGCGTGCCGATGCCGCGGCCAGCACCTCTGCCCAAACAAGGCGAAGCGCCCGCTTCAAAACCGACGTCGATTGCCGGGATTATCGGAAGCTGGTTTGGCCGCTCGAAGGCGACACCCGCGCCAGCGCCGACACAAAACGAACAGGTCGCCACGCGCGGCCCCAGTACCGATTTGGCCGCGAAGCCGAAGCAACCGGCCCCGGTGCGTACGGTTTCTGCAACGGCTTCGGTACCTGTGCAGGCAGCGCCTGCCACAGTTGCGTCAGTACCGGCTGCGCGTCAGCCGACACCAAATGCAGTTGTCGAGAGTGTTTGGGGCCCCGCGCCAAAGGTGCCGGTGCAGCAAAGCGCCAAAGCCGAGCCGCCGCGAGCGCCGGAGCCGGAATTGCGCACCGCTTATTCCACGCCGCCAGCGAGCAACAGTGGCTTGCTTTCGGGCGCACAGCCCGTAGTTCCGGTGGGCACGTTCAATAGTTTCCGCTGAGCTTTGGTCGCGCCAGCAGACGAAGCATGAATTGCTACGTCTATGTCCTCGGCAGCCTCACCAAAAAACGCCATCTGACGTATGTCGGCTGGACCGACGACGTTGCGCGGCGGTTGGCACAACACAATGCCGGCAAAGGCGCCCGTTCGACGCGAGGCCGCGTATGGGTGTTGCTTTATTCGGAACGCTGCGCCAGCAAGCGTCATGCGATGAGCCGCGAATGGCATCTCAAACGCAATCGTGCATTTCGAAAAGGCCTTGCCCAGGTCCTGAAAAAATAAACGCCGGCAAAAGCCGGCGTTTTCATTTTGCTCTCTCGGCAGCCAGCTCAGGCGAATTTACCGTGGCAATGCTTGAACTTCTTGCCCGAACCGCAAGGGCACGACTCGTTGCGTCCGACCTTTCCCCAACTGGACGGATCGTTTGAATTGCGCTCCGTCTGCGCGCCGTTGCCGTTGCCTGCCATTGCAGGTGCAAGCGCCGGCACCATCTCGTCCTCGCCCGTCGTCGGGTCGACCTTGTGCGCTTCCATATAAGGTAGGGTCGCCGCCTCTTCGGCGGGCGGCTGCTGCACGACCTCGACGCGCATGAGTTGCGCGGTCACCGCTTCGCGCAGGTGCGCCACCATAGCTTCAAACAACGAGAATGCCTCCGCTTTGTATTCGTTGAGCGGATCCCGCTGGCCATACCCCCGCAGGCCGATGACTTGCCGTAAGTGCTCGAGCATGACGAGATGTTCCCGCCAAAGATGATCGAGCGTCTGCAACAAAATTGATTTCTCCACGTAGCGCATGACGTCGGGGCCCCATTTAGCCACCTTGCCCGCCATCCATTCATCCGCGCGCCGCGTGATCCGCTCGCGCACGTCCTCGTCCGTAATACCTTCCTCTTTCGCCCAATCCTGAACGGGCAATTCCAACGTGAGTATGCTGCGCAAGTCCTGGTCGAGGCCAGTAACGTTCCACTGTTCCGGATAGGCATTTTCAGGAACGTGCTTGGTAACCAAATCCTCAATCATCGCATGGCGCATATCGCCGATGGTTTCATCCACCGTTTCATCGCGCATCAGTTCGAGCCGCTGCTCAAAGATGACCTTGCGCTGGTCGTTCATGACATTGTCGAACTTGAGCAGGTTTTTGCGGATGTCGAAATTGCGCGCTTCGACCTTCTGTTGCGCTTTCTCCAGCGCTTTGTTGATCCACGGGTGAACGATCGCCTCGTCCTCCTTCAGGCCCAGCTTCTGCAACATGCCGTCGAGTTTGTCAGAGCCGAAGATGCGCATCAGGTCGTCTTCGAGCGACAGGAAAAACTTCGAATGGCCGGGGTCGCCCTGGCGGCCTGAACGGCCGCGCAACTGGTTGT
>JBATYN010000296.1:0-1989 GCA_049674125.1 Pseudolabrys sp.
TTCCTGGAGAATGATCCAGAGGGTGACGATAAAAAGCATCGCGCCCAAAATGAAGACTGCCGCAGCCCAAACCCTGATCCACATAACACAACGATAACTAATGTCGATTCCGCCAGCAATCCTGTCGGCCTATTTAGAGGGGGCAATTGCTAGCCGAAGTGAAAGGGCAGGATGGGTGCGAGCTCGAAGAACGTTAGCCACATTGCTACGAGCCAAACCGCAACGCCTACAGCGAAGATGATAAACACCCACCACCTCGACCCCATAGGCTGAGCATAGCACGACCTAATTGAAGTGGGGGATCAGGGAGGGCCAAATCTGGAAGACCGCGATACAAAGAGCCGCGAGCCAACACACAACTCCGACAATGAAAAAGAGCGCGATCCGAACCTTGGCCCACATGTGTTCAGCGTAGCGCGGCATAATGATCAATCAGAAGAAAAAGGACAAATAGCCGCTGCATTGATTGTGGCTGGGGAAGGCGCTGGCGGTCTTTATGGCCGCTATGCTGCGACGTTCATCCGTCGCCAGCGAAGACGGGACAGATCCACCATGCTCACAAATTTCGCGATATCCTGACGTCCGTAAATTTCGTGTCGCTGCGCACCCATCAGAACGGCAGGGCGGTGAAGTTGAAAAGACCACCACCTGACAACTTCATCGCGTTTTGACGCGCTGTTGATGACACTGTCTTGTACGCACACGACGGCGAATTCAACGCCCTGTTCTTTCACGAGTGCGACTTGCCACGTTGTCATCGGGGCCCTCCTGCATCACAAGTAAGCCTCCGCATTATATAACGATTCGCTAGTTTCTTGAGGTGCCACTAACGCCCTGTTCTTCTATGACAATTTGCGGCGGCGCCACGCGGCTGGCCAATTCAAGCCGCCCGAAGGCTGAGGTGATGGCGGGTGAGGGTTGCATTTTTGGCATCGCCCGGACTTGTGGCAATCTGACCCAAAGCCCGCGTCGGAAAATATTCGTCGAAGGTAAAAAATGATCCGGATAGTAATGTTGTGCGGCTTGGCGATTGTTTGGGCAGACGTGGCC
Organism: Pseudolabrys sp.; assembly: GCA_049674125.1. Lineage (GTDB taxonomy): Bacteria > Pseudomonadota > Alphaproteobacteria > Rhizobiales > Xanthobacteraceae > Pseudolabrys. The sequence goes on from JBATYN010000296.1 coordinate 1,051, forward strand.
ATTGCCCAAAACGTTTTTGGAGCAGGCACGATTACGTGTAGCGACTGGTTAGAATACCGCGATCAAAATCTCAAAGATCACGAGTATCAAGCGCAAGCTTGGATCGACGGGTTCGTTTCGGGGTCAAACGTGTCGAGGTCGAATGGACCCGACATTCTCACCTCAAGGACCGGCGACGATATATATGCGTGGATCGATAGTTATTGCAGAGCAAAACCGCGGGACAGGCTCGTAGCGGCCACTTGGGCGCTCGTAAAGGAATTGCAATCGAAAGCGAAGTGACGCAGTCCCTGCTCGTACATCGCACACGCCGACGAGGTGATCGGGTAGCCGGCCGACTGGCAATTCACCTAGAGTTTTGGCGTTTCTGTCCAACTCCGGTCTCGGCCCCGCGCTTATCATGTGAGGTCGCGGCAAATCGCAATCGATTCATCTTCAACGACGTCGAAACGGAGCGGGATGGACTTGGGGTCTCCGCGTATCTGTAGCTTAATGCGCTGGCCATTCGCGAATAGCATCGTTGCTGTAACGTGCCGCTTGGGGACTTTTATCTTTCCGTTGAAATGGCCGGAGATTCTTGGAACACCGGTTTCCTCGCTCACCACAATCTCGTAGGTGCCTCGACATTCGAGCAAACCTCCGAAGAACAAGACCCCGTATCCGCTAATTGACGGCGTTACTGAAGTAATCATGCGTTGGCGCCCGAATTGGCGACAGGTTAGCAAGTCACAGGGTGCGATGGTGTTAAGGCTCGCTATAAAGCGGTAACGATGCCGTAAAACCCGAGTAAGAAGGCGCTACGAGCGTGTTGGCCATCACAATAATGCGCAATCCAGAACGAACTGTGATCTGCGGCACAGCCGCCATTGAGCAGCGCTGCGATGGTGAGTGTGCGAGACGCCGAACAGTTACCTAAATCAAAGGTCCCCTCAATTCGGC
>JBATYN010000297.1:0-7450 GCA_049674125.1 Pseudolabrys sp.
CGATACATACGTAAGCCGGTCGGCGACCCCCGCGACGTTGAGCGCGGCCACGGTGTCGCCGCCCCCCGCTACCGAGACAAGCTCGCCGGCTTCACTGAGTTCCGCTGCCGCTTCGGCAACTTCAATCGTGCCGTTATCGAACGGTTCCAGCTCAAAGGCCCCAAAGGGCCCGTTCCACACCAACGTTTTCGCGCGCGCCAATACCGAGACAACTTGTTCGACGCTGCGCGGACCGATGTCCAGGATCAAGTCGGCAGCGCCGACTTTTTCTGTATCGACCACGCGCGAAGGCGCGTGTGCTTCAAATTTCTCCGCAACCACTACGTCGACAGGTAAGACAATTTCGCGTTTGGCGGCTTTTGCCTTGGCCATGATTTTGCTCGCGGTCGCAACAAGGTCTGCTTCCGCCAGCGATTTGCCGATCTTCTTTCCTTGCGCGAGCAAAAAAGTGTTGGCCATGGCCCCGCCAACGATGAGCGCATCCACTCTATCAAGCAGGTTGCCGAGCAAATCGAGTTTGGTCGAGATCTTGGCGCCGCCGACGATGGCCGCCAACGGACGTTCGGGACGTTCGAGCGCCTTCGTGAGGGCCTCAAGCTCCGCCTGCATCGTGCGTCCCGCATAGGCGGGCAATTTATGGCCAAGGCCTTCGGTGGAAGCGTGCGCGCGGTGCGCAGCGGAAAACGCATCGTTCACCCAAATGTCGCCTAGCTTGGCGAGCGCGGCGACAAAAGTGGGATCGTTTTTTTCTTCACCGGCGTGGAAACGCGTATTCTCGAGACAGAGAATGTCGCCCGGCTTCATGGCGGCGACGGCACGCTCGGCAAACTCGCCGATGCAATCTTCGGCAAATTTCACTGGCCGCTTGATGATGCGCGCGATCTCCGCGGCGACCGGCTTAAGCGACTGTTTGGGATCTCGTCCCTTCGGCCGGCCGAAATGAGAGAGCAGGATCACCTTGCCGCCTTTGTCGGCGATCTCGGTGATCGCGGGTGCTGCACGTTCAATACGCGTTGCATCGGTGACGACGCCGTTTTCAACCGGCACATTGAGATCAACGCGCACCAAAATGCGCTTACCCTTCACGTCGACGTGGTCGAGCGTTCTAAACGCAGTCATGAGCCGCCCCGGCGCCCGGTTGTCAGAGCAATTTGCCCATCGCCACGGCGGTGTCCGCCATGCGGTTGGAGAAACCCCACTCATTATCGTACCAGGACATCACACGTACGAACGAGCCGTCCATCACCTTCGTCTGGTCCATGTGGAAGATCGAAGAGCGCGGATCGTGGTTGAAATCGAGCGAGACATTTGGATCGTTGGTGTATCCAAGGATACCCTTGAGCTGTTGCTCAGCGGCGCGCTTGATGGCGCCGTTCACTTCGTCCTTGCTGGTCGCCTTGCTAGCGACGAACTTGAAATCGATCACCGATACGTTCGGTGTCGGGACGCGGATCGAGACGCCGTCGAGCTTGCCGTTGAGTTCGGGAAGAACGAGGCCGACGGCTTTGGCAGCGCCGGTCGACGTCGGAATCATGTTGAGCGCAGCGGCGCGGGCCCGGTAGAGATCCTTGTGATAGGTGTCGAGCGTCGGTTGATCGCCGGTGTAGGAATGGATCGTCGTCATGAAACCTCTATCGATTCCGACAGCATCGTTGAGGACCTTGGCGACCGGCGCGAGGCAGTTTGTCGTGCAGGATGCATTGGAGACGATCTTGTGATCCTTGGTCAGCTTGTCATGGTTCACGCCGAAGACGACGGTGAGATCGGCGCCGTCTGCGGGAGCCGAGACCAAAACGCGCTTGGCGCCGGCGGTCAGATGCGCCGAAGCTTTGTCCTTTGCGGTGAAGAGCCCCGTGCATTCCAGCGCGATGTCGACGCCGAGATTTTTCCACGGCAGCTTTGAAGGATCGCGCTCCGCGGTCACTTTGATGGCGCCATTGCCGAGGCTGATCGTATCGCCCTTCACCGTGACTTCGCCGGGAAAGCGGCCGTGGACGCTGTCGTAGCGCAGCAAGTGCGCATTAGTTTCGACCGGTCCGAGATCGTTGACGGCGATCACCTCGATGTCTTTGCGGTCCGCTTCGGCGATGGCGCGTAAAATGTTGCGCCCGATGCGGCCAAACCCGTTGATGGCAACACGTACTGTCATAAATTCGCTCCCGGCTCATTCAGGCACCGCGGACTTCGCAGGCCGCAATAAGATACATAGTCGTTTGTTATGTCTTCCCAAGCCTGGTCAGTGCAGCCTGGGTTATCGTTTCGGCAGTAATTCCGAATTTTTTGTACAGTTCCTTGTATGGGGCGCTTGCGCCGAATGACGTCATGCCGACAAAGATCCCGTCGGACCCAATGATTGCGTCCCAGCCTTGGCGGATAGCAGCTTCAACCCCGATCTTGACCTTGGCGTCGCCGATGACGGCATGGCGATGTTCCTTTTTTTGCTCAAGGAACAGCTCGAAACACGGCACCGAAACCACGCGTGCTGCGACGCCGCGCTCCGCAAGTTGCTTGGCGCTTTCGACTGCGATCGTCACCTCGGAACCGGTCGCGAAAATTGAAACGTCCGAGCGGCCGTCCGGCCCCGCGATTTCGTAGGCGCCGGTCGCGCAGATGTTTTCGTCGTCGAACCGATTGCGTAACTGCGGCAAATTCTGGCGTGTGAGCGTAAGCACGCTCGGTCTGTCTCTGGCTTCGAGTGCGAGCTGCCAACATTCGGCCGTCTCGACGGAATCGCAGGGACGGAACACCATCAGGTTCGGAATTGCGCGCAGTGCCGCAAGATGTTCGACCGGCTGGTGCGTCGGGCCATCTTCGCCGAGCCCGATGGAGTCGTGGGTCATGACGTGGATGACGCGCTTGCCCATCAGTGCGGCGAGCCGGATCGCTGGCCGGCAATAATCGGAGAACACCAGGAATGTGCCCGAATATGGAATGATGCCGCCGTGAAGCGCCATGCCGTTCATGGCGGCGGCCATGCCGTGCTCGCGCACGCCGTAGTGGATGAAGCGGCCGGAAAAATCGGCAGCCGAAATTGCCTTCATACCTTTAATGCGCGTGTTGTTGGACCCGGTAAGGTCGGCTGAGCCGCCGATCATTTCCGGCAGGGCGGGGATCAAGCTTTCGAGCGCAAATTCGCAGGCCGTGCGGGTGGCAATTTCCTTCGGCTGCGCTGCAAGTTTTTCTTTGATCTCACGCACGGCGTCCGCGAGTGCTATCTTCGGCAGGTCGCCTTTCATGCGCCGCTCGAACTCAGCGCGCTTTCCGGCGTCGAGTGCGCCCAGTCGCCCCTTCCAATCAGCATGCGTCGATTTTGATCGTGCGCCGGCCGCACGCCAGGCCTTCAGGATATCGGCAGGCACCTCGAACGGTGCAGAAGTCCAGCCAAGTGTTTTACGCGCACCGGCGATTTCGTCTACTCCAAGAGGAGAGCCGTGCGATTTCTCCGAACCCTGTTTGGTCGGCGCACCGAATCCGATTTTGGTCTTGCAGGCAATCAGGACCGGCTTGTCGGAACTCTGCGCCTGCTCAAGCGCCGCGTTGATCGCTGCCACATCATGCCCGTCAATACGGGACGCAGACCAGCCGGCGGCGTCGAAACGTTTCACCTGATCGACGCTATCGGAGAGCGACAGTGCGCCGTCGATGGAAATGCCGTTGTCGTCGAACAGTACAATGAGTTTGTTGAGCTTGAGGTGGCCGGCGAGGGCGATCGCTTCCTGGCTGATGCCTTCCATCAGATCGCCGTCAGAGGCGATGACGTAGGTCTTGTGATTGATGACGCCGTCACCGAACTCTGCGGCGAGATGTTTTTCCGCAATCGCCATTCCAACGGCGTTGGCCAATCCTTGCCCGAGCGGGCCGGTGGTGGTCTCGATGCCGGGCGCGTGGCCATGTTCCGGATGACCAGCGGTGATCGAATCGAGCTGTCGGAATTTTTTGATCTGCTCGATCGTCATGCCTTCGTAGCCGGTGAGATAGAGCAAGGCGTAGATCAGCATCGAGCCATGGCCGGCCGAGAGCACGAAGCGGTCACGATCGGCCCAATTCGGGTCGGCCGGTTCGAATTTCAAAAAGCGCGAGAAGAGCACGGTCGCGACGTCCGCCATGCCCATCGGCATTCCCGGATGGCCGGATTTCGCCTGTTCCACGGCGTCCATCGCCAACGCACGGATTGCGTTGGCCATGCTCGCGTGGGCAATGGCTGGGCTAGCGGCCGGTTGCTCGTGGCGCTCTGTGGGCGCCACGGCTGCCGTCGGCGAGGCTTTTGCACTCATGGAAAGGCCTTTTGGCGGGTGGATAGCATGTGAGCCCTTTGAGTCAATGTGAGCGCCTCGCCGCCAAGCGGCCATGCACAGGATGGCGAAAACAGCTGGGCAAATCGTCCACCGAGCGTTGACGCCACCGTCGTGCAGCACGTAAAGTTCTTTGCCTAAATATCTGCCGCTGCAAGAGTTTTTGTGCGGACCTGGGCCGATGACAGAGCAAAGCGCAATCGACGCCGCGGTCAAGCGTTTGGCGCTCGCGCTCGACGCGCTTGATGGTGCAGTCGAGCGTCGCAAGGAGGCCGACCGCAACGAAGAGGGCTTGGTTGCCCAAGTCCAGGCGCTGGGTGTCGATCGCACGCGATTGGCTGCCGCATTGGATGGCGAGACGGCCCGCTCCCGCCGGCTGGAGACAAGCAATCGTGAAATCGGCGAGCGGCTGGATGCCGCGATCGCCTCGATTCAATCGGTCCTCGACTTGAACGAGTAAAGCCATGTCCCAGGTCAACGCCACAATTGCCGGCCGCCAATTCCGCCTTGCTTGCGAGGATGGGCAAGAAGAGCATTTGCAGTCGCTCGCCAAGGACATCGACCAACGCATCATCGGCCTGCGCCGCAAATTCGGTGAGATCGGCGATACGCGCCTCACGGTGATGGCAGCTTTGATGCTGGCGGATGAACTTGCTGAAGCCACGAAGATGATGCGTCGCCTGGAGGACGAAATCGCCGCATTGCAGGACGCTCGTCTTGTGGCCGGGGATCGCGCCAAGGCGGCATCGGATGCGGTGGTCGGGGCGTTCAATTCGGCGGCTGAACGTATTGAAGGCATCACCAAGAAGCTTAACCAAACAGTCGGCAACGGCGGCGTGGCGATCGGATAAGGCCATTTTAACCTCTTCCCGCCCCCGACGAGGGTCGGTGTGGCGCTCGCCCTCCTTAGCGACTACATTGCCGATGCGGGGCTGCGAGGTGCGACGGAGAAAATTCCCCGGGGCCTTACGATCCTATCGGGAGCTGTCCCTGGCCGGGACCGTGGTTTCGGTCATATGGCGCCCACCTACTTATGTAGGTTCCCGGGATCACACTCCGACGGCCATCGCGGCTCCGTACTTTTTTGGTGGCATTGCGCTTCAATTGTAATGGCCGGCTTGTCCCGGCCAGCCACGTCTTTGATGATGGCAATTCGTGAAGACGTTGGTGCCCAGCACATAGGCGTGCGAAAGCACGCCGTCCTTCGGGCGGCTGTGGCCGGACATGACGGAGCATGTGGTGGACGCAACCGACTCGACCGTAGCCGATCAAAAAGCCCGGCTTCGCCAACAGGTGCTCGCATCGCGCGACGCATTGCCGGCGGCGATGCGTGCCGCTGCTGCGGAGACAATCGCTGCTCGGCCGTTCCCGCTGCGAATAGAGCGCGGCATGGTGGTCTCCGGCTTCTCGCCGATGAAGACCGAGATCAATCTGATCCCCCTGATGCGCAAACTCGCCGACGCAGGCGCGCAGCTCGCACTGCCCGCGATCGCCGGCCGGGGCAAGCCGCTGATCATGCGTGCGTGGAATTTCGGCGATCCGTTCAAGGCCGGCCAGTGGGGCATCCGCGAGCCAGTTGCGGGGGCGCCAGAGGTTGCGCCCGACATTCTCATCGTGCCGCTTGCAGCCTTCGATCGTTCCGGCCACCGCATCGGTTATGGCGCCGGATATTACGATTTGACGATCAACGCGCTGCGCACAAAGAAGCCGGTCACAGCCATTGGCATCGCATTCGCCGCCCAGGAAATTCCGCAAGTGCCAGCCACAGAGCGCGACGCGCGGCTCGATCTCGTGCTAACGGAGCGCGAGGCAATTGATTTCCGGGAACAATAAAGAGACTTAGCCCCGCATGCGCATTTTGTTTATCGGCGATGTTGTCGGACGGTCCGGGCGAACAATTTTGACCGAGCGGTTGCCGGGATTGATTGCCGACTGGAAACTCGATCTGGTCGCAATCAACGGTGAGAATGCGGCCGGCGGCTTCGGCATCACCGAAGTGATCTACAACGAGTTCATCGATGCCGGCGCTGATGCCATCACGCTCGGCAATCACGCCTGGGACCAGCGCGAGGCGCTGGTGTTCATCGAGCGCGCACCGCGGTTGATCCGCCCGTTGAATTATCCCAAGGGCACGCCCGGCCGCGGCGCCGCGCTGGTCGACACGAAAAACGGCAAGCGCGCGCTCGTCATCAATGCGATGGGTCGTATTTTCATGGACCCGCTCGACGATCCATTTGCGGCAATCGAACGAGAACTGTCCGCTTGCGCGCTTAAATCCGGCGCGGATGCCATCATTATTGACTTCCATTGCGAGGCGACGAGCGAAAAGCAGGCCATGGGCTATTTCACTGATGGGCGCGCCAGCCTCGTTGTGGGAACACATACGCATGCGCCAACTGCCGATGACCGCATCCTTGCGGGCGGCACAGCATTCGTATCGGATGTCGGCATGACCGGCGATTACGACTCCATTATCGGCATGAATAAGGACGAACCGCTCAATCGTTTTCTGCGGAAACTGCCGGGCACAAAATTCGAGCCCTCAAATGGCCCGGCAACGCTGTGCGGTCTTGCGGTCGAGACCGACGATGCGACCGGCCTCGCCCGTCAGGTTGGTGCCGTGCGCCTCGGCGGCATTCTGCGGGAAATACGACCGGAATTCTGGAACTGAAGATTTTTCGGCCTGTGCAGGTTGACCGCGAATCGCGTCAGTGATTCGTTAGGTGAAGTGATTCGCCGGCATGTGCTGGGTCCGGCATAGCGACCTCGGCACAGGTGCCCATGAACCTCTACGTCAATAACAATCTAGCTCTCGAACTCCCGTCTGATCTCGCCCCGCAATCGGAGGGGCACGAAAATAAGAAATCCGACCCGCGCGCGGAGCTTGCTGCTCAATTTATTCCTGCAGGCGCGCAGGTGTTCGATCTCAGTGAAAACGCGACTCTGCAGGCTTTGTTGCCAGGTGGCTGCAGTTATCGTGACGCCAACAATGGTAACAAGAAGCGTCCGGCACGTGGCTGCGATCTAAACACCGAATTTCCAACCGACGCTGCATCACAGTGCGACGTCATCGTCATGCTCGGCTCGCTCGAGCGTGTTGCCGACATCGATAATCTATTTACCCACCTTCGCTTCTGCAAACGCGACATCATTCTGAG
>JBATYN010000298.1:0-2041 GCA_049674125.1 Pseudolabrys sp.
GTCCCCGGTGAGTGCGCCGCCAAGCGACGGTGCTCGGTCTGCCGCTTTGCTGGGCCAAACCATGGCGTCGACCTTCGTCACGGCCGGCGTCGGCCAGGGCGCAGCGCCGATTGCCGAGACGGCGGCAAATCCGCAGCCGGTCCTGGCACAGCCGCACGTTTGAGGCGACATCGAGCCCCGGAGTACGTAAGTGAGCACTGAATCAAACAGCGCGACACCGGCGGATCCGGGGCTCGAGTCTCTTGTGACGCTCCTGCATTTCCAGGGCGTCGCGGCTGACCGCGAGCAGATCAGGCATCGGCTCGGAACAACAAAGATTGGCGCACCGGAAATGCTCCGGTGTGCCAAAGATCTCGGGCTCAAGGCGCGCGCCTGCCGAAGCGACTGGTCGCGGCTCGCGAAAACACCCTTGCCGGCAATTGCCGCACTGCGCGACGGCGGTTTCATGGTCATTGCCAAAGCGGGAGAGGGCAAGGTCCTGGTCCAGTCCCCGCATACGGCGCGGCCCGTCTTGATGACGCAGGCTGAACTGGTTGCGCTCTGGGACGGTGATTTGATTCTGATGACTCGCCGGGCCGGATTGGCGGAGATGACCCGCCGCTTCGATATCACCTGGTTCATGGGGGCGATCCACAAATACCGGCATCTTTTAAGCGAAGTGCTGGTGGCCTCGTTCTTCCTGCAAATGTTCGCGCTGGTGTCGCCGCTGTTCTTCCAGGTGGTGATCGACAAGGTTCTGGTGCACCGCGGCCTGAGCACGCTGGATGTGCTGATTATCGGCTTGCTGGCCATATCGGTTTTCGAAACCGTTCTGGGAATCCTGCGGACTTATCTCTTTGCGCACACCACAAATCGCATCGACGTCGAGCTCGGCGCGCGCCTGTTTCATCATTTACTCGCCTTGCCGATGGCCTATTTCCAGGCGCGGCGCGTCGGCGATTCAGTAGCGCGGGTGCGCGAACTGGAGAACATCCGCAATTTTCTCACCAGTTCGGCGCTGACCCTCGTCATCGATCTGTTTTTCACCTTCGTGTTTCTTGCGGTGATGTTCCTGTACTCGCCACTGCTCTCTATCCTCGTGCTGGGCACGTTTCCGTTCTACATCGGAATTTCGATGGGGGTGACGCCGCTGTTCCGGCAGCGCCTTGCCGAGAAGTTCCAGCGCGGGGCGGAGAACCAGGCATTTCTGGTCGAGAGCGTCACCGGCATCGAGACGCTCAAGTCCATGGCGGTAGAGCCGCAGATGCAGCGCCGCTGGGAGGAGCAGCTTGCCGGTTACGTGGCCGCCAGTTTCCGGGTGTTAAGTCTCGGCAACACCGCGAGTCAGGTCGTGCAGCTCATAAGCAAGATCGCCACCGCGGGGATTCTTTATTTCGGTGCGAAGCTAGTCATCGATGGCGAGCTGTCGGTCGGCGAGCTGGTTGCTTTCAATATTCTGGCCGGCCGGGTGAATACGCCGGTGTTGCGCCTCGCGCAGATTTGGCAGGACTTTCACCAGGCGCGCCTGTCGGTGTCGCGGTTGGGCGACATCCTCAATACGACGGCCGAGCCGACTTATACGGCCGGGCGGGCGCGGCTGCCGACGATCCGCGGCAATATCACGTTCGATCATGTCACGTTCCGCTATCGTGTGGACGGACGGGAAATCCTGCACGACGTGAGTTTCAACGTGCCGGCCGGGCAGATGGTCGGCATTGTCGGGCCCTCCGGCTCGGGCAAGAGCACTTTCGCAAAGCTCGTGCAGCGCCTTTACGTTCCCGAGAGCGGGCGCGTGCTGGTCGACGGCATGGATCTCGCGATGGCCGACCCGGCCTGGCTGCGCCGCCAGATTGGCGTCGTGCTGCAGGAAAACGTGCTGTTCAATCGCTCGGTGCGTGAAAACATCGCGCTCGCCGACCCGGCTATGCCGATGGAGCGTGTCGTCGCGGCGGCAAGGCTCGCGGGCGCGCACGAGTTCATCCTCGAGTTGAGCGAGGGCTATGACACCGTGGTCGGCGAACGGGGCTCGACGCTCTCCGGCGGCCAGCGCCAGCCGATCGCC
>JBATYN010000299.1:0-28640 GCA_049674125.1 Pseudolabrys sp.
ATGTAGTTGAGATCGTGGCCGGCCTCGTGCACGCGTGGACCACTTTGGCCGTAGCCCGAAATCGAACAATAGATTATCCGTGGATTGACTTTACACAGGTCGTCATAGGCGAGTCCGAGGCGGGCCATAACGCCTGGCCGGAATTGTTCAACGAGAATGTCAGCGCGCGTAATGAGCGGAGCTAGTGCGGCGCGATCCATCTTATTCTTCAGGTCGAGAGTTATGCTCTTTTTACCGCGATTGAGCATAAGGAAAGCCGCGCTCTCACCGTCGATCATAGGCGGAAAGCGGCGGGCATTCTCACCCCCAGGCTGCTCGATTTTCATTACCTCGGCACCGGCTTCCGCGAGCATCAACGTCGCCAGTGGGCCCGGCAGCAGCGTGGTGAAATCCAAAACGAATAGTCCGGACAGTGGTTGCATGAATTCACCTGAAAAGTAACAGAGGTAACGTGTGAGTTTTGACCATCCACATAACGGACGTCAGGGTAACAGCAGAAATTAAGGTACCCATCAGCACCGCGCCCGACGCCTGTTCGACCCACGTATCGTATTGCCGCGCGAGCACGAACACATTAAGGGCGGGCGGAAGCGCCGCCATCAGCACTGCTGTATAGACCCAGCTTTGATCCATGGATCCGAACAGCGAGAGCAATAGAAGTACCAATACCGGATGCAGCACGAGTTTGACCGCTACCAAAAACGGTACCTCCCACAGCATCCTCTTAAGTGGCCTTAATGCCACCGCGACGCCGAGCGTAAACAATGCACACGGCGCTGCTGTATTCTGCAGAAATTGCAACAATCACTCCAGGGCCACCGGCGGCTGAAACTGTAATGCGGCTGAACCAACACCAACCGCGATTGTCGACTCTCCGATGTTGCCGCGCCCGATCACCATCCCGATCGCAAACGATACTGCGAACGCCCAGAACGTCGCCAATGTCGTGGCAAATATAAAGTCGGGCCGAGCGAGCTGTTCTAGCGGGGTTTGGGCAAGGATGCGGTTGAACAACGTCGGAAGCGCCACATAGGCTATGAAGAAATTCATCCAGGCCAGCGCCGTATCGGGAATTCGCTTGAGCTTGCCGCACGCAAAACCGATGAAGATGAGCCCGAAATAGGGCAAAGCGAGATTGAGGACATCAATCATTAAGGGGGCTCCGGTCGCCCCACTTGGCGCGGCCTTTGCATTGCTCTAAACGGCAGAACCATCTTTTGGAAGGTCCTATGAAGCTGCCGCGCCAGTTCTTCGCCCCGCTCGCTATCGGCGCGCCAGCGCCCCTGCGAGAACTACCGCTACGTCTTGAGCGTATGGTGCACTTCGTGCCGCCGAACAATGAAAAGGTGCGCGCCAAGGTTCCGGAACTTGTGCAGCAAGTGGACGTGGTGCTTGGGAATCTCGAAGATGCTATTCCGGTCGAAGCAAAACAGGCGGCCCGTCGCGGTTTTATTGAAATGGCGAAAGCGGTCGACTTCAAATCGACCGGTCTATGGACGCGCATCAACGCGCTCAACTCGCCATGGGCGCTCGATGACATTACCGAAATCGTCGGTTCTGTCGGCGGCAAACTTGATGTCATCATGCTTCCGAAAGTCGATGGGCCATGGGATATACATTTTATCGACCAACTACTGGCGCAACTTGAGGCGCGGCACACTTTGAAAAAGCCGATCCTGATCCACGCCATTCTCGAAACTGCGCAGGGCGTCAACAACGTCAAGGCGATCGCGACCGCCTCGCCGCGCATGCACGGCATTAGCCTGGGGCCAGCCGATCTCGCGGCTTCGCGTGCGATGAAAACCACGCGCGTTGGTGGTGGTCACCCTGAATACAAAGTGCTGGCGGACCCGCAAGGCGACGCGACGCGTACCGCGTACCAGCAGGATCTCTGGCACTATACGATTTCCAAAATGGTAGACGCGTGCGCCGCTTCCGGTATAAAACCATTCTACGGACCGTTCGGGGATTTTTCGGACTCCGCCGGATGCGAAGCACAATTCCGAAATGCCTTCCTGATGGGTTGTCTTGGTGCGTGGTCGCTACACCCTTCGCAAATCGAAATCGCAAAAAAGGTGTTCTCACCTGATCCTGGTGAGGTCGCATTCGCCAAGAAAATCGTGACGGCAATGCCGGACGGCGCTGGCGCGGTAATGATCGATGGCAAAATGCAAGATGACGCCACCTGGAAACAAGCCAAGGTGCTGCTCGACCTTGCCAAGTTAGTCGCCGCCAAGGACCCGGCGATGGCCACGCGTTACGCTTTGTAAGTGTTCGCAGCAAGAGTTAGACATGGACAAAATGCGCAACGCCAAATTCAAGATCGGCCAGGTGGTCAAACACCGCTTGTATCCGTTTCGCGGCGTTATTTTCGATATCGATCCCGTGTTCAACAATACCGAGGAGTGGTGGCAGGCGATCCCGGCTGAAATTCGTCCGCGAAAGGACCAGCCGTTCTATCACCTGTTCGCTGAGAACGAAGAGAGCGAATACGTCGCCTACGTCTCCGAGCAGAACTTGCTGCCGGACACGTCGGGCACGCCCATCCGTCACCCAGATGTCGCGGACGTCTTCGAGCCAGATGAGAGGGGCGGTTATCGACCTCGGCATAGCCAGATGCACTAGGCGAGCGATGCCATACTGAAAATGAAAAAGGCGCGGCTCGCGCCACGCCTTTCACATTGCTGGAGTATCCGGGAGTTTATTTCGGCGCAGGTGCGGCTGGTGCCTGGCTTTGCTGGCCTTCCAACTTCTTGCGCGCCTCCTCGGCTTTCTTCTGTAGCTCTTCTTGCAGCTTGCGCTGCTGCTCTTCGAATGCCTTGGGGTCGGTCGGCGGTCCGTCATAGGCCTTGGCGAAATCAGCCAACGGCAGTGGCAGGCTGATCGGCGTGCCCTGCATGTTGATGGCCTGAACAATGATGTTCTGCCCCTTCTTCAATTTCGCTACCAGGTCATCGGCTACCGGATAGTCCGCCATGCAGCCGACCGGGAAGCAGATATTGTAAGGTGCTTGCGTCGGCTGGCCCTGATCGATGAGCAGGCGCGTCCCGTGCGCTATCTGCATGCCGAGGGGAACAGTCACGCGCAGGACTTTCTGGCCGCCTTCCGGCTCAAACAGCTGCACGATGGCAACCGGCATGCCATTCTCCAGTCGGCCATCTTTGGTGATGACGCAGACCTGCTTGTTGTTCGTGTCGGGCCCCTTGCCGCAGACTTTCATCCACGGCGAATACATTAATTGAGGTTGCTCGCCTGCCTGTTGTTGGCCGGCGGGCGCTTGCGGGGCCGGCTGCGCCGGTTGTGCCGATGGCGCCTGTTTCGGCGCCGCCGGCGTCGGTTTTTGAGCTGGAGGTTTAGGTGGCTGCTGGGCAAATGCGGGCGCGGCCATAAGCGCCGCTGCCAAAGTGCCGGCCAAAGTGGCGGTCAGCGCCCGACCCCGCGGCCGGGCCGTTGCGATCCGATGATCCATTGCGATTATCCCTTGTTCTTTCGCTCGCGGCCCAAGGCTCCCGAACGACGCCTTACAACCGGCTCTCTCGGTGTGAAATACGGCGGGAGCGTGACCCTTGACCGCTGCCTGATAGCCGAATTCGAGCCTGCAATAAAGCCACGAATGGGTCGAAAATGCCGCCCGGCCGGGGCCCATGCCCTGTGATAAATTCGCACGAAACCGGGACGAATCGCATTCGAGCCTCGACCACGCCCACATCCCCTTTATCCGCGCTGGCGCAGTGGCGAGCGTCGCGGCGTACGGTCATGCTTGGGACGCTGTTCGCCGCTTCGGGCATTAATCTACGGGCGCACGCGGAACCGGCGGAACACGCCATAGCCATGCATGGCGATCCGGCTTGGGGCCCAGACTTCACCCACCCAACCTATGCCAACCCCACGGCACCCAAAGGTGGCCAGCTTGTCCAGGGCGTGCTCGGCACGTTTGACTGTTTAAACCCGTTCATCGTGAAAGGCCTGCCCGCCGCAAATATCCGCGGCTATGTGATCGAAAGTCTGCTCGCGCGCGGCTATGACGAGCCGTTCACTCTTTACGGTTTGCTTGCGGAAAGCGTGTCGACTGATGCGGCACGCAACTTTGTCACCTTCACAATTAATCAATCGGCACGGTTTGCCGATGGAAAACCGGTGACTCCGGATGATGTTGTTTTCTCCTGGGAATTGCTGCGCGACAAAGGGCGGCCGAATTATCGGACGTACTACACCAAAGTTGTGAAAGCGGAGATCCTTGACAAGCGGACTGTACGTTTTGACCTTTCCGGTGCCGACGACCGCGAATTACCGCTGATCATCGGCCTCATGCCAGTTCTGGCAAAACATGCGGTCAATACTTCGACCTTTGAGGACACCAGCTTTCAACCTCTTCTCGGCAGCGGACCCTACGCCGTCAGCGCGGTAAGGCCGGGCGAAGCGGTCACGTTCAAGCGCAATCCGAACTATTGGGGGCGTGACCTGCCTATCAATCGCGGCCTGTGGAATTTCGAAACCATCCGCTTCGATTATTATCGCGACGGCAACACGCATTTCGAGGCGTTCAAAAAAGGCCTTTATGATCTGCGTGTGGAAACAGACCCCGGACGCTGGCAGACCGCTTACGAATTTCCCGCGCTGCGCGAAGGCCGGGTCGTGAAAGAAGGGCTCCCCTACGGCCTGCCCAAAGGCATGCAAGGTCTGGTGTTCAATACGCGGCGGGCAATCTTCTCAGACATTCGCGTGCGCGAGGCGATCCTTCAGCTGTTTGATTTCGAATGGATCAACCACAATTATTTCTTTGACCTTTACGTGCGCACAGCGAGTTATTTTGACGGTTGCGATCTATCGGCGCATGGCGTTGCCGCGGACGCCCACGAGCGCGCATTGCTGGCACCGTTTCCGGAAGCAGTGCGCGCCGACATTATGGACGGCACATGGTCACCGCCGGCCACTGATGGCTCGGGCCGCGACCGCAACACGTTACGACGCGCCTTCACCCTCTTTAAAGCCGCCGGCTACGAACTTAATGGCACTCAGTTGGTCAATGTTGCGAGCGGTCGGCTATTGTCCTTCGAGATCCTCACCACAACGCGCGATCAGGAGCGCCTCGCGCTCGCCTTTGTGCGTAACCTCAAGCGCGCGGGAATCGAAGCACGCGTACGTACTGTCGACGCTACGCAATTTGAGCGACGACGAATTGGGTTTGACTTCGACATGATGGAATACCGTTGGGAGCAATCCCTATCGCCTGGCAATGAACAATTGTTTTACTGGGGTTCCGCCGCCGCCGACC
The DNA here is from genome assembly GCA_049674125.1 of Pseudolabrys sp. GTDB lineage: Bacteria > Pseudomonadota > Alphaproteobacteria > Rhizobiales > Xanthobacteraceae > Pseudolabrys. The sequence continues at coordinate 5,276 of JBATYN010000299.1, forward strand.
AGCAAGGCAGCCGCAACTATATGGGCGTCAAGTCGAAAGCCGTCGATACCATGATCGCAGCCATGCTCGGCGCCACAAGCCGAACCGATTTTGTCGCAGCGACGCGTGCGCTTGATCGCGTTCTGCTCTCTGGTTTCTTCGTGGTGCCACTTTATTTCCCGCCAGTGCAATGGGTGGCGCGCTGGACGCGAATCGAGCATCCCTCACGAACGTCGTTGTTCGGCTATTTGCCGGAGACGTGGTGGCAGAAGGACTTTAAGCCTTGAGGCTATATCCATGATCCTGGGCGCTGGCAGCCGGTTAGCAAATTCAACCGCAACGCTCGACGATCTGTTCCGGCGGGCGGGCGTACGGCTCCCCGATGCGTTAGCACTTGCCGACCCTCCTAACCGCGAAGTTGTTACGCACGATGCGCCGCGTAAATTGAGTTTTGCGCAAGCCGACCGGGCAATCTCGGCGCTTGCGGCACGGCTGCGAGGGATTGGGCTGCAAACTGACGCTGTGATAGCGATGCAGCTGCCTAACACTGTTGAAAGTGTGATCACAGTCCTCGGAGTGTTGCGCGCCGGAATGATTGCCGCGCCGATGCCGTTGCTCTGGCGGCGACACGACATCGTGGCGGCACTCCGTAATGTCGGCACCAAGGCAATCATTACCTCTTCCCGCATTGGATCGGCCGCCCACGCAGACATTGCAATGCAGGCCGCGGTCGAGCTTTTTCCGATCCGCCACGTCTGTAGCTTCGGGCGGGATCTGCCGGACGGCATCGTGCCACTCGACGACGTTTTTGACCCTCGCAATACCGATGTCTTTGCGACGCCAAACCGCTCGGGTCCGGCCGCTGCGCATGTCGCGGCTGTGACGTTTGGTCTGGATGCGAAGGGGCCCGTTCCAATCGCGCGTAACCATGCCGAGCTGACGAGTGGCGGACTGGCAATCTTCCTGGAAGCCGATATCGCACCGGACACACCGCTGCTGTCGACGATCCCAACCGGCTCGTTTGCGGGTATCGTACTTACGATACTGCCTTGGTTGTTATCCGGTGGCGCGTTGCATCTGCACCACGGATTTGATCCCAACACGCTCGCGGCGCAATGCCGTTCGCTCAAGCGCGGCGTGGTGGTCCTGCCGGAAGCCTCGCTCACGCCGCTCGCGACCGCCGGCCTGCCTCGTGACGAAATCCAGATGATCATTGCGCTGTCGCGCGCGCCCGAGCGGTTAGCTCTGGCCATGCCATGGGAAGGCACTGCTTCCGTGGTCGATGTCACCGGTTTCGGAGACATCGGTCTTGTCGCCACGCGGCGTGGCGCGGACGGCATGCCGGCGCCACTCACGCTCGGGGCTATCAGTGCGCCGCGCCAAACAGTCGGCGCGATAACGGTAATCGAGACTGCGCGGAGCAATGCCGGCACGTTGACGCTGCGTGGCCCCATGGTACCTGCGCATGCCTTTCCGCCTGGGGCGGAGCGTGGCCAGGACGCCCATCTCGCACCCGACGCCGCTGGCTATGTCGACACCGGCTTTGCGTGCCGGCTCGAGCGCGCCGCACAAACGCTCACGGTCACAGCTCCGCCACCCGGCACAATCGGCATCGGCGGCTACCGCTTCCTTCAGCGCGAGGTGGAAACGTTGATTGGACAGGCAGATCCGGACGCAACCGTCGTGCCATTGCCGGACGCCGATCTCGGCCAACGGCTTGCCGGCACCACGGCCAACCGCTCGGCTTTGCGCGCGGAATTGCAGGCGCGAGGTGTCAATCCGCTGATATCGGGGGCATTTCAGCCACGCGGCGCACCCGAAGCCGCGTAATTTCGGCTTGTCGTTGACGCGGTATTAACAGCGGTCATCTAGACTCCCGCGCATTCTGTAAACCGTGCGTGCGCATTGATGTCGCTTCAAGGTCCGCTCCTCGTGGTCGCCGAGCACTCGGTGACTGGCCTCGTCGAAGCGCTAAGCGGCGCGGGTGCATTTCCTATCGTTGAGGCCAAATGGGCCGACGCGCCCACAGCGTTCCTAACTGTCAAACCATCGGCTGTCCTGATCGCCGAGCCGGGTCCACCGGCTGATGAGCCATCCGCGCGGATGCTTTGTTTACAAATCGCAACGGCGAATGGGCCGATCGTACCAGTCATCGCGCGAGTACACGGCGACGAAGACGCCGCGGTCTCGATCGCCCTTCCGGCCGACGCAGCACTCCCGATCGAACGACTGCTCTCGCGCCTGCAATCGGCCACGCGAGTGCGCGCACTACATGCGACAGTGTTGCGTCGGATCGAAATGTTCGCTTCTCATAATGGACAACTGCCGATGTTGCCGGTGGGCGACGCGCTTGACGACGCCACCGTGCTTATTGCCGGCCGCGGTCCGCTCTATCCGGCGCTCAGCGTGGCTATGGGCGAGCGCGTCAAGATGGCGGGTGCACTCAGTGTCGAAGCTGCCGCTAAATATCTTAATACACGAGACATCGATGGCATCGTCGTCGGCGATGGTTTTTCCCTTCGCATGGTCGAAGCGTTCCTCACCGTGCTGGCACAGGAGCCGCGCTTTCGAGACATTCCAGTCGCGGTCATCGGCGAAGCGCCACCGGAATTTGCCGACGCGTTGCCCAATATCGACCAGGTCGCCGCTGATCCGGCGAGATTGGTGGCGCGCATGGTGCCCTTGGTGCGCATGCGCGCATTCGAGGCGCGTCTCAAACGCATGCTCAAGTCGCTCGACACCGAAGGCATGTTCGACCCCGAGAGTGGCTTGCTGACACGAGACTCGTTCTGTCGCGACTTGGGCAACGTGGCGGCTGATGCCGCCGACCGCAGCCTCCCGCTCTCGGTCGCGCGTTTTGCCTTCGACGTCGTGCTCGACGGACGGGCGAGCCTTGATGCGGCACGACTGATGACCCGGCTTATCCGTAACATAGATTTCGCAACGCGCGACGAAGAGGGCGCAATCCTCGTTGCCTTCACGCAAACAGATTTGCGCGGGGCCCACGTCATCGCGCGTCGGCTCGCCGGAACCCTGAAGAGCAACATGCTCACGCCGCAGCGAGCCGATTTGCCGGCGGCCAACGTGACGCTCGCAACGCTCAAGGCCGGCGACACGCTCGACACGCTGATGATGCGGGTGATGGGCAGCCGCATGGTTGCGGCGGAATAACGAGCAGCCTAGGCTAGCTTCGAACAGGAGCTAGCTATGGCAAATTACCAGCCTGTCCGTATCGACGTCGTGTCCGACGTAGTATGCCCGTGGTGTCTTATCGGCAAACGACGGCTTGAAAAAGCGATCGCGCTCAACCCCGATATCCCGGTCGAGGTGCACTGGCGCCCCTATTTTCTCAATGACTGGATCCCGCGCGAAGGCATTTCGCGTGAACAATATCTCACCACCAAGTTCGGGTCTCCCGAGCGATACAAAGGCATTGCACAACGCGTATCAGCCGCAGCATCAGCCGAGGGCCTCACCTACGCGATCGACAAAATCAGCCGGCAGCCCAATACGCTCGATGCGCACCGGTTGATCCGCTGGGCTGACGGCATTGGCAAAGCCGCCGAGATGAAACAGAAGCTCATGGATCTTTATTTCACCGAAGGCGCCGATCTGACTAACCATGCTGTGCTCGTGCAGGCCGCAGCTGATATAGGGCTCGATCCGGAGGATATCCGCGCGGCATTGGAGAGTGACCGCGACGTAGCGGAAATTGAACGCGAAGCCCTTTCCGCGAAAGAGGCGGGCATCGAAGGCGTGCCATGCTTTATCTTCAGCGGACAATTCGCAGTGTCGGGCGCCCAGGAGCCGGAATATCTCGCCGAAGCGATTGCGCGAATCGCACAAGCCGCTGACGCCGCCGAATAGCTCAGGACGCACGCTATGAAGATCACCGCCGCCGTGGTGCACGAGCGCTCGGGTCCATTTAACGTCGAACAAATTGACCTCTGCGATCCACGGGCTGATGAATTGCTGGTCGAGGTTGTCGCCTCCGGCATGTGTGCCACAGATTTGCACGGCCGCGATGCATACTATCCAACACAATTTCCGAAAGTTTTCGGTCACGAGGGCGCCGGCATTGTCCGCGCCGTCGGCAGCGCAGTGAGAGAATTCAAGTCCGGTGATCATGTGGTGATGGCCTACCCCTGGTGCGGCGAATGCCCGAATTGCAAGACACAACGCCAGAGTTATTGCCTGCACGCCTTTGACCTCAAGATGAATGGCACCCGTGCCGACGGCTCGACGTTGCATTCGAAAGACGGCAAACCCGTCTACAGCGCATTCTTCCAACAATCCTCATTTGGCAATTTCACCATCGCAAACGAACGCTTTGCCGTGAAAGTGCGCAACGACGCTCCGCTTGAACATGTTTGCGCACTCGCCTGCGGTGGACAGACGGGCGCGGGTGCAGTGCTCAATGTTATGAAGCCGCGCGCAGGCGATAGTTTCGCGGTGTTCGGCGTCGGTTCGGTCGGCCTTTCGGGGTTGTTGGCTGCGAAAATTGCAGGTTGCGACCCGATCATAGCAGTCGACGTGCACGAGCATCGCCTCGCACTCGCCAGCAAACTTGGCGCGACCCATACGATCAACCACAGCGGCCGCACTGACGTGGTTGAGGCAATCCGCAAGATTACCGGTATCGGCGCGCGCTATACGCTCGAGACGTCAGCGCTGCCCGACATCTTCAGGGAGGCAGTCGACGCTCTGATGCCGGCCGGCACCTGCGTGTTGCTTGGAAGCGCGCGCAAAGGCACAGAGACAACGTTTGAAACGCCGTTCCTGCAAAATGGCCGAACCGTACGTGGCGTGATTCAAGGTGATAGCGTGCCGAAGGAGTTTATCCCGCAGCTTGTCGATTACATTATGGCCGGCCGTTTTCCGGTTGAGAAGATGATCACGTTTTTTCCACTCGCCGATATCAATCGGGCTGCATCGGAATCAGCTGCGGGAAAGACCATCAAGCCCGTTTTGAGAATGCCGCACTAGGCCGCCTTGGCCTGCTCCGCGATCGAAACGAGCTTGCGCAGGACGGCCGCGGTGCCCTTCAGGCGATCCTCTGGACGCGGCCAATCCTCGAAAAACACCAGCTGCTGGCCCTTGAAATTTTTCGGGTCATTGCGCATCCGCACGGCACGTCCCTGCTCGCGGATGAACGCGATCAATCCTTCGGGGTTGGAAAATATGTTATCTCGGAACGAAAGCCCGATCCCCTTTGGTCCGGCTTCGACCTTCTCCACATTGGCGCGCCGGCTTAAGGCCTTGATCGCCACCACCTTTAAAAGGTCGTCGACCTCCTGAGGCAGTTTGCCGAAACGATCGACGAGCTCCGCCGCAAAGCTCTCGAGCTCACGCTCGTCTTCGATTTCCGCAAGCCGCCGATAGAGTGCCAGCCGCACTGACAAGTCGGCGACATAGTCCTCGGGGATGAGCAGCGCCGTACCGACCGTAATCTGCGGCGACCAGCGGTCCGCGACCGGAGCCGTGATGCCAGCTTTCAGGCTCATCACCGCTTCTTCCAGCATCTGTTGATAAAGTTCGAAGCCAACTTCCTTGATGTGCCCGGATTGCTCTTCGCCGAGCAAATTGCCGGCACCGCGAATATCGAGGTCGTGCGAGGCGAGCTGGAAGCCCGCGCCGAGGGTATCGAGCGACTGCAGCACTTTGAGCCGCCGTTCGGCTTGTGGCGTGATCTTCTGTTGCGTCGGCAAGGTGAGAAGTGCATAGGCGCGAATTTTGGCGCGCCCTACGCGTCCGCGCAGCTGATAGAGCTGTGACAGGCCAAACCGGTCTGCGCGATGAACGATTAGCGTATTGGCGCTCGGAATATCGAGCCCGGACTCGATAATGGTTGTCGATAGCAGCACATCATATTTACCGTCGTAAAAGGCCGACATAATGTCGTCCAACACGGTCGGCGGCATTTGCCCGTGTGCGACTGCGACTCGCACTTCTGGAATATTCTTGTCCAGAAAGCCTTTGGCACCCGCAAGATCTTCAATGCGCGGGCAAACGTAGAATGCCTGCCCGCCGCGATATTTCTCGCGCAGGAGCGCTTCACGCACCGTGATCGGGTCGAACGGCGACACAAACGTGCGCACGGCAAGGCGATCGACGGGCGGCGAAGCAATAATGGAAAGATCGCGCACGCCTGTTAGCGCCAGCTGCAACGTGCGTGGAATCGGTGTCGCGGTCAGCGTCAAAACGTGCACTTCCGAGCGCAGCGTCTTGAGCTTTTCTTTGTGGGCGACGCCAAAATGTTGCTCTTCGTCCACAACCAAGAGCGCCAGACCCTTGAATTTGATGTTCTTGCCGAGCAGCGCATGGGTGCCGATCACAATATCGACACTGCCGTCAGCAAGTCCGGCCCTGACCTCGCCCATCTCTGCAGCAGGCACAAGGCGCGACGCTTGGGCAACGTTGATGGGAAACCCGCGAAAACGCTCGGAAAAGGTCTTGAAATGTTGGCGCGCAAGCAACGTGGTCGGCACAACGATCACGACCTGTTTCCCGCCAATTGCCGCTATGAATGCAGCGCGCAGCGCTACTTCCGTCTTGCCAAATCCAACGTCACCGCAGATGAGCCGGTCCATCGGACGTCCCGAGCCCAAGTCCTTGATGGTCGCATCGATGGCTGCGAGCTGGTCGTCCGTTTCTTCGTATGGGAACCCCGCACAAAACTCGTCATAGGCACCGGGACCAACGGTCAACCGCGGCGCCTCATGCAACTGCCGTTCCGCCGCGACCTTTATTAATTCACCCGCGATCTCGCGGATCCGGCTTTTCATGCGCGCCTTGCGCGCCTGCCAGTTGCCTCCGCCAAGTCGGTCAAGGTCGATCGCGGTTTCTTCGGACCCGTAGCGGGACAGCAGGTCGACGTTTTCGACCGGCAAATAAAGCTTGGCTCCCTCGGCGTAATGAATTTCCAGGCAATCATGCGGTGCACCGACGGCCTCAATTGCCTGGAGTCCCTCAAAACGCCCAATGCCGTGGTCGACGTGTACGACGAGATCGCCGGGCGCCAAACTGGTGGCTTCAGCGATGAAATTCTCCGCGCGTCGGGCCGAGCGCCGAGGCCGGACCAGACGGTCGCCAAGAATATCCTGCTCGCTAATGATTGCTGCGTCTTCAGTCTCGAAGCCGGATTCGATCCCGAGTACAGCGAGCGCGATTATGGGTTTGGGGAGGCTCAGCGCCTGCGGCCAGTTCGCAACCGCCGTGAGATTGTGGAGCTTATGATCGGCGAGTACATGACTCATGCGCTCGCGCGCGCCCTCGCTCCAGAGAGCGATCGCAACCCGCTTGCCGGCAGTTTGCAATGCCGATGCATGCGCGCTCACCGCCTCAAAAACATTCGCGCTCGGCTCAGCCCGTTCGGCAGCAAAATTCCGCCCTTGTCGCGCTCCCACGTCGATCGCATTTGTCTCCGGGACCGCAAATGGCGTTAGCCGGACAAGTGTGGACGTTCTCAGCCGCTCTTTCCATTCATCCTCGCCGAGATAGAGGCGCTCAGTCGGCAGCGGTTTGTAGGATGGCGTTACACCCTGCTTCAAAGCTTCGCGGCGCGCGTCGTAATAGTCAGCAATCTGTGTAAACCGCTCATGGGCAGCATCCTCGGAGAGATTCTCCAAGATTACTGCTGTGCCAGGCAGAAAATCGAAGATCGTTTCCAGTTTGTCGTGAAACAACGGCAGCCAGTGTTCCATTCCCGGATAGCGGCGTCCCTGGCTTGCTGCCTCATAAAGGAGATCGTCGGGTGTCGTGGCCCCAAATTGGGCCACGTAGCCGGTTCGAAAACGGCGGATCGTCTCGGTCACAAGTTGGAATTCCGCGACCGGCACCAAATCAAGCCCGCGCAATTGCTCTTCGCTACGCTGCGTCTGCGCATCGAAGGCGCGAATGGTTTCTAGCGAGTCGCCGAAGAAATCGAGCCGTACCGGCATGTCCATGCCCGGCGGATACAAATCAAGAATGCCGCCACGCACAGCATATTCTCCTGGCTCGCGTACAGTTGACGCGCGAATGAAGCCATTAAGCTCCAACCAACTGATCACGCCGTGCATTCCAATAACGTTGCCGAGAGCGACCGAGAGCGCGTGCATTGCGACGAAGTCTCGTGCCGGTACGCGTTGTAGCGCGGCATTGACCGTAGTCAGTAGAACTGACGGCTTGTCGCGCCCTTTCACGCGCGCGAGCCGCGACAGCGTGGTCATGCGTTGCGCGACCGTAGCGGCGTTGGGCGATACCCGGTCGTAGGGCAAGCAGTCCCACGCCGGGAATTCCATCACCTCGATGTCAGGGCCGAAGAACGAGACAGCGCGCGACAGCGTCGCCATACGCTGGCCGTCACGGCAAATCGCGGCGATCGAGACTGCCGGCGCGGCCTTGCCGGCAGCGATGGCGCGCGCAAGATCTGCCAGCACCAAACCTTCGGCGCCGTCGGCAACTTGTGCCAACATGAGTGCCTGCCCCGGCCTGAGTTGCTCGGCCGGTGATTTGCTGCCCGTCGTCACGCGCTATCCTTGCTGTGAAATTCACGCAAACCGCGAAAAAGCGCAGTGTCGAATTCGACGGGCGGTGGCTCCATGCCATTAACCCACGCGAAGATTTGCTGATCCGGGACGTCGAGCCAGCGCTCGAGTTCGCCGAGATCCCCGTCACTCAACGACGCAAGGTTCGCATCAGCAAAGCGACCAAGAACCAGGTCCATCTCGCGGATACCGCGATGCCAGCATCGGAATAACAGCCGCCGCCGGCGCGCATCCAGGCCTTCGCTCGACAGGTTCGTTCCGGTACTCATCGCGCTTCTCCAACGCCAAAAACCCGGACGGGCCGGGCGGGGCTTGTATAGAGGGCGTCCCGTCGTTTGTCATCGCCGGCTTATCGCTGCCAACCATGCTTGGGATGCATGAAAAGGAAGACGTGGATGCCCGGTCCAAAGCCGGGCACGACACCGAAAACTTTGCAATGATGCCTTTATGCGACCACCTTTGCTCAACCCCTTGTTCGCATCGCTCACCAGCCTGCCCGGCGTCGGCCCCAAGCTGGGCAAGCTTTATGCGCGGCTGTTCGACCGGGAGGTGCCGCGTGTCGTCGATATGTTGTTTCACCTGCCATCGGGCGTGATCGATCGCCGCGCGCGGCCGAAACTTCGGGACGTCCAGCCCGGCCAGGTCGTCACGGTCGCAGTTACCATCGGAAAACATCGGCCGGGGCCGCCACGGCGTTCACGCGCGCCGTACCGTATCTATGCAAGCGACGACACCGGTGACATCACGCTGACGTACTTCAATCCGCGTCGCGACTATCTGGAAGATCTATTGCCGGAGGGAGAGGTCCGTTACATATCCGGCACTGCAGAAATCTACGACGGGATGTTGCAGATGGTACATCCCGATCGGGTTGTGGATGAGGCGGGGTTTGCCGCGCTGCCGCTGGTCGAGCCGGTCTATCCACTTACGGAAGGCCTCGCGCTCGGCAATCTGCGCCGTGCAGTCGATGGCGCACTTGCCCACCTGCCGGAATTGACCGAATGGCAAGACGAGGCCTGGGTCGCACGCGAGCGTTTCCCCACGTTTGCCTCAGCGCTCCGCCAGTTGCATAGACCCGCGCAGCCCCACGACATTCAGCCGGAAAATCCGGCCTGGACGCGACTGGGCTATGATGAATTGCTTGCTGGACAACTCGCGTTGGCACTGATGCGCGCGCACATGCGCCGTCAACCCGGGCGCGGAAGTGCCAGCGAAGGACGTCTCCGCGCCCGCATCTTGAAGGCGCTGCCTTACGCGCTCACTCAATCGCAGCAAAAAGCGGTCGACGACATCATCACCGACCTCGCCCGCCCTCAAAGAATGTTGCGGCTCCTGCAAGGCGACGTCGGGTCCGGCAAAACGGTTGTTGCGCTGACTGCCGCTGCCGCCGTCATCGAAGCCGAACGACAGGCTGCGTTTATGGCGCCGACTGAAATTCTCGCCCGGCAACACCTTGCAACCATTGCACCGCTTGCGGAGGCCGCTGGTATTCGTGTCGCAATATTGACGGGCCGGGAACGCGGTCCGGCACGAAAAGACATTCTGGATCGTCTCGCGCTCGGGGATATTGATCTTCTGATCGGAACGCATGCATTGTTCCAAGAGGACGTCGCCTTTCACGATCTCGCCGTAGCTATCGTGGACGAGCAGCACCGCTTCGGCGTGCACCAGCGCCTCGCGCTGACGCAAAAAGGTGACGCTGTGGATGTGCTGGTCCTTACGGCCACGCCAATTCCACGCACTCTCGTGCTCACTTATTTTGGCGACATGGATATTTCCGAACTTCGCGAGAAACCGCCCGGGCGGCAGCCGATCGATACCCGCACGATTCCTCTTTCCCGCCTCGAAGAAGTCGAAGACGCCGTCGGACGCGCCCTGGCCGAGCAAAAGCGCGCCTATTGGGTTTGTCCGCTTGTGGATGAATCGGAGAAAATCGACCTCGCTGCTGCGGAAGCGCGATTCGAGGAATTGCGCAAGAAATTCGGCGATCAGGTCGACCTTGTACATGGCCGCATGAAAGGCGCCGATAAGGATGCCGCTATGGCGCGCTTCGCTGCCGGTGAAACGAAATTACTTGTTGCCACCACAGTGATCGAAGTCGGCGTCGACGTGCCAGAGGCGACCATCATGGTCATCGAACACGCGGAGCGCTTCGGACTTGCCCAATTGCACCAGTTGCGCGGGCGTATCGGCCGTGGGGCAGACGCATCGACTTGTCTTCTGCTTTACAAAGCGCCCCTTGGTGAAACCGCCAAGGCACGGCTCGCCATCCTGCGGGAAACGGAAGACGGTTTTCGCATCGCTGAGGAAGATTTAAAACTGCGAGGTGAAGGCGATCTTCTGGGGACCCGCCAGAGCGGTCTCCCTGGGTTCCAGATCGCGCGGCCGGAGGTGCACGGAAAATATCTTGGGGCGGCACGGGATGATGCAGCACTTATACTCTCCCGCGACGCAAGTCTCACGACACCCCGCGGCGAGGCGTTACGCCTACTTCTCTATCTTTTCGGAAAAGACGAAGCGATCAAACTGATCCGCGCAGGCTAGCCTACTCCGCCGGCACTGCTTTCTCTGCTTTGCGTTTGGCGCGTGCCGCTTTGGCTGTCGCCGCAAGTGTGGCGAGCCTTTTCTGGGCCTCGGCATCAGGCTGCACCATGCCGGCCGAAATCAACAGGGTCATCGCGTTTTCGACTGTGATATCGAGTTCGATGAGATCTTTCCGCTTAACGTAAAAGAAAAAACCGGTGGTCGGGTTCGGTGTGCAGGGCATGAACGCGGAGACGTGTTCTCCCTGCGGTAATTTCTTGGTGAGGTCGGCACTCGGCGGTTGCGACAAAAATACCAGCGACCACATGCCCGGCGCCGGAAATTCCACAAGCGCAACTTTGCGAAAGCTCGAACCGGTCTTTGAGAACAAGCTCTCAAAGATCTGCTTCATTGTCTTGTAGATGGGACGCACAATCGGCATCCGATTGAGCAAACTCTCGCCCAATTCCACCAGCGTGCGCCCGACCAGGTTTGCCGTAAGAAAGCCGAGCAACGTGAGGGCGACGATGGCGATGATGAGGCCGGTACCTGGAATGGGCCAAGGCAGGTAGCTCTCAGGCCGGTAGGGCGGTGGAATAAGAGGCCGTACGAAATCGTCCACCCAAGTGACAATTGACCAAATCAGCCAAACCGTAATTGCCAGCGGGCCGGCCACCACCAGGCCGGTCAGAAAATAATTGCGGATACGGCTTGCAACGCTTGTTTGCGAAGCCGCAACTTTCGCCACATCGGTGGCCAATACCTCACCGGGCTGCGGGTCGATTTCGATCATAGACCAGTCTATTCCACTGTGACCGATTTCGCGAGGTTGCGCGGTTGGTCGATATCTGTGCCGATGGCGGCGGCGGTATGATACGCAATCAATTGCACCGGAATGGCATAGACAAGCGGCGTGACCAACGAAGCCATATCCGGCAGAGTCAATGTTTCGGCCGACTTAATGGTTGCCTCTTTAGCGCCTTGCGGGTCCGTGACCAGGATGATCTTTCCGCCCCGCGCCGCAACTTCCTGCATATTTGATACTGTCTTTTCGAAAACGCGGTCGTTAGGTGCAATCACGATCACCGGCATCGTTTCGTCAATGAGTGCGATAGGCCCGTGCTTGAGCTCTCCGGCGGCATAGCCTTCAGCGTGGATGTACGAAATCTCCTTGAGTTTGAGCGCCCCTTCCAGCGCGATCGGAAAACTGGTGCCGCGCCCTAGGTAAAGAACGTCGCGCACCTTGGCGAGCTTTTGCGCAAGCTTCTCGATCTGCGGCTCAAGCGTCAGCGCGGCCGCCATCAGGCGCGGAACTTCGATCAGTGCATGAACGAACTTTTGCTCGTCACCTTCCGACAGCTCACCGCGTGCCCGGCCAGCAGCAATCGCAAGACATGCGAGCGCGCTGAGCTGGCAGGTAAACGCTTTCGTGGATGCGACACCGATTTCCGGGCCGGCAAGCGTTGGCATTACCACGTCGCTTTCGCGTGCGATGGTCGAGGTCGGTACGTTCACCACGGAGAGGATGTGTTGTTTATTTTCTTTGGCGTACCGCAGCGTAGCAAGGGTGTCCGCCGTCTCACCCGATTGCGAAATGAAAATTGCGAGATCGCCCGGCTCTAGCGGCGCGCCGCGGTAGCGAAATTCCGAAGCGATATCGATCTCGACCGGCAATTTGGCGAAACGCTCAAACCAATACTTGGCGACGAGCCCCGCATAGAAAGCAGTGCCACAGGCCGAAATCGACAGCCGTTTCAGTTTTTTCCAATCGAACGGCAGCTTGCCCGGCAACGCGATGCGCTCGTTCACCATGTCGATGTAGTGGGCGAGCGTGTGACCGACCACGTCCGGCTGTTCGTGGATTTCCTTCGCCATAAAGTGCTTGTGGTTGCCCTTGTCGACCAATTGCACAGACGCTGTCGACTTCACGATCGGCCGTTCAACGTTGCGGCCTTGCTCGTCGTAAATCTCGACGCCCTTGCGCGAGAGCACGGCCCAGTCGCCATCCTCGAGATAGCTAATCGTGTCGGTAAACGGCGCGAGTGCGATCGCATCGGAGCCGAGATACATCTCGCCTTTGCCATACCCGATAGCGAGCGGTGACCCTTTGCGCGCACCGATCAGCAGGTCATCTTTCCCTGCAAAGAGGAAAGCAAGTGCAAATGCGCCACGCAGTTGCTTGAGCGTAGCCGCCACGGCATCGGCCGGCGCCTTGCCCCCTTTCATCTCTTGCGTGACCAGATGCGCCACTGTCTCCGTATCGGTTTCGCTGACAAATTTGCAGCCGCGTGCTGTCAGCTGTTCGCGCAGCTCGCGGAAATTTTCGATGATGCCGTTGTGGACCACCGCGAGCAGGTCGGTCGCATGCGGATGCGCGTTGACCTCGGTCGGCCGGCCATGTGTCGCCCAACGCGTGTGACCGATGCCGATCGTGCCGGCAAGCGGTTCACGATCAAGCCGCGTTTCAAGCGCGAATAACTTGCCTTCGGCGCGCCTGCGGCCAAGCACACCGTGATCAAGCGTCGCAATGCCGGCGGAGTCATAGCCGCGATATTCGAGGCGCTTGAGCGCATCGACGAGCTGGCCCGCGACCGGCTTAGTTCCGAGAATTCCGACGATCCCGCACATCCGCTTGGATGGCCCCTTTGCCCATCGTTTATCGTTTAGCCGCCAACGGCAAGCGCAAGGAAATCAAAACGCATTTCGCTATGTGACAAAACCGCTTTGGCAGAATTGCTGCTGCGCCGGCTTTCAGGATTTTTTCGGCCTCTTTCCAGACAGGTTCTTGCCCAAGGCTTTCACCTGCTGCAAGCGTTTTGCCCAACCTTCCTTAACCGTCTGTTTGGTGCGGGCCAGAGCCAACGCACCGGCAGGAACATCCTTGGTCACAACCGTCCCTGTGCCGACATAGGCGCCATCGCCGATCTTGACTGGGGCGACCAACGCCGAATTCGACCCGATAAAGGCCCCCTTGCCGATATCGGTGTGGTGTTTGGCAACGCCATCATAGTTGCAGGTGATCGTGCCGGCACCCACATTTGCGCCCTCGCCCACCCGCGCATCGCCGATATAAGTAAGGTGATTGATCTTGGCACCCGCCTCGATTGTCGCCGCTTTTATTTCGACGTAGTTGCCGATGTGCACGTCCTTGCCAAGATCCGCCCCCGGCCGCAGGCGCGCGAAAGGACCGACGCGCGCGCCTTTCCCGACATGGGCTCCTTCCAGGTGCGAAAACGAACGGATCGTCGCCCCATCCTCGATCGTAACGCCGGGTCCGAATACAACGTTTGGCTCAATCGTGACGTCCTTGCCAAATTTTGTATCGGCCGAGAGAAACACGCTCTCCGGTGCCGTCATGGTGACTCCCGCTTCCATCGCCGCCGCGCGCAGCCGTTGCTGCAACACGGCTTCGGCTTCGGCAAGCTGCGCCTTGGTGTTGATGCCGCGCACGTCGTCCTCCGAGGTTTCGACTGCTACCGCCTTCAAGCCCATATCCCGGGCAATGGCAACCGCATCGGTGAGATAATACTCGCCTTTGGCATTTGCATTGCCGATACGGTCGAGGATGGCGAGCGCATGCGCTCCGGCAAGTGCCATCAGGCCGCCGTTGCAGAACCCGATTTTTCGTTCGTCGGGTGTGGCATCCCGCTCTTCACGGATGCCAACCAATTCTTCCCCGCGCATGAGAAGCCGGCCATAGCCATGCGGGTCAAGAGGCTTGAAACCGAGCACCGCTACCGCGGCGCCTTCGGCAATCGCGCCTCGCAATTTCGAAAGCGTCTCGGCGCGCACCAACGGTGTGTCCGCAAAGATCACCAAAATATCGTCCACACCTTTTGCGATCGCCTTGCGCGCCGACAGGACCGCGTGGGCGGTACCACGCCGGTCGTGTTGTTCAAAAATCTGTGCTTTGGGCGCGAATTTTTGTGCCTCCGCGGCTATCGCAGCATGGTCCGGGCCGACCACGATCGCTTGATCCATTGTCCCGGCTGCCGTGGCCGCATTCATCGCGTGTGCGAGCAGTGAAGTGCCCGCAAGCGAATGCAGTGCTTTCGGCATCCGCGATCGCATGCGCGTGCCTTCGCCGGCGGCGAGCACAATCGCAAGGCAGCTTCGTCGGGACATCTGCGTTGAACTCAGACGTGTTGCTGGGGTTCGCCGAATCCCATAACCCAGCGCGCCAGTCGGCAAAAGACCCGTGCAATGTCCGTGCGCAGAGGGTAACAGCAGCATTTGCCGGATTCTGCTAACATTTTCAATGATTCGCCCGTCGAGGACCCCATGGCGATTGAGCATGCGCCGCAGGAACCCGATTTGCGCAAGCCTCGCAGCCCAGGCCGCGACTTTACAACGCTTTTGTGGCTGGGCGGTTGGGGCGGAGCGGCCGCACTCGCCCTAACGATCCTCGCGATTACGACCCAAACGCAGAATGCGTCCGAGCGCTTGCGACGAATCTTCACAATCAATGAGTCCGCCGCCATTGCACAAATGCCGCCGCGCGTTGCGCAGCTTGAATCCGACCTGCAGCTACTCTCGGGGCAGGTGCTCGCCCTCAGTGCCGATCGTGAGCGATTGCTCGGACGTATCGCGCTGCTCCAAAGCAGCATCGACGACGTGACCGGTGCCATCAAGAAACAGGCAGCCACGGCGGCAGCAGCGGTTGCGGCAAAGCCAACAATGCCCAGCGCGCCAACTGCCACGCAAACGGTCATAGCCAGCCCACCGCCTGCGAATACTGCCTACATTGGAATACCAACGCCGATTGCAACACTGGCCATCAGGCCTGACACGCCGAGCGCAGATGCGGTGCCGTTACCGCCGCCGCGTGTGGCCGCTGTCTCACCGGCAGAATCCGAAGTGTCTGCTACAAACCCAACCGAATTCGGCCTTGACCTCGGAGGAGCCGCTACGATTGACGGCATCCACCAACGCTGGATCACTGTGAAAGCAAGCTTCGGTCCGTTACTGAGCGGCATGTATCCGCTTGCCGCCCGTGAACGCCGTTCCGGCGCCACCGGCTATCGACTGGTGGTTGGCCCACTCCCGAATAGCATGGCAGCGACTGGTCTCTGTGCCCATTTTGCCGCGGCTCGCACGCCCTGCCGGGCGGCCAAGTACGATGGCGAGCAAATCGCGCAACACTGATTGTCGCAGCGCAAACACAACGGCATACTGAAGGGATGAAACTGTTCCTTCCGAGCGCGCGCGCGACCAACTATCTCCTGATCATCGGCTTTTGTTCGATCGGCTATGCGCTGTACATGCGCTACCTCGCGGTCGAACAACCGAATGTGGGGCTTGCGTGTCAAGCGGGACTGAACACGTGGCTATGCTTCACGCGCCAGATCACGATTGTGCTCTTCACTTATTCGGTGTTTGGCTGGTTCGCATTGATCGTCGCTGCGCTCAACTTCATCCGTCCGTCTTTGGTGCTCTTCGCTGTCGCGCTCGCAGCCGCGTCCTTTGGGATCGTGCTTTATAATATCGGGCTGTCGTCGCTTGCGATCGGATTACTGGTCATCAGCCTTGCGCGTCGGATGCCCTAGCCAGATTAAAAGCCAGCACCACCAGAATTGCGCACACCCACAACGACTGCCAATTGGCGAAGCCTTCATTGAACACGATGTAGCACGCCGATAATGCCAGCATTGCGGAACCCACCGTTTCGGCTACGCATCGCGTTCCCTTTGTGCGCGGGACGGCAAGACTGTGAACGAGAAACGGCACCACCGCCGCCGTGAGCGGAGCGAATGGAAAATCGCGATAGCGCGGGTCGAAGACGAGCCCTAGTGCGACGACAAACGCTAGCATCATCACGGCGACGAGAGTTGCGCCGCACAGCAGAGCAAGCGGGTCCTGGATGCGCTGATCCTTTGGTCCGAACATGCGTCCGAAGCTGGGCACAGGTGTCCCCCGCATGATCGCAATGCTGAGGGCAACCGGCGCAACCGTTGCCACAGCCGCCAATGCGAGTGATCGCGACCAACCACCGAAGCCGAGACTTTCAATCGGTATATTTTCGATGGTCCAGCCGATGAGCGCCCCACCTGCGAATGCGTTTGCGCCGATCGCGGTCCAGAGCATCGGCGACGTGTCTTTGGTACGAACCGACATCGCCGCGCCAAACACGATGATCGCAAATAAAATTCCACCACCGCCCTGCAATAACCAGAGCGGGTGGTTGGAGACTTCAAGGGTCCCGGCAAATTTCGGTGCACGCGTTGCGGCGTCGAGCAGCCCCCAGTGGCCGCCAACTGTTCCCTCGAGCGCGCGCTTCCACGGCTGGTCGAATGCCTCAATGATATTGACGCGGAAATTTTCGCGCTTGCTGAGCGCAAGGACATCCTGGACGACACGCGCCTGGTTGACCGGTGATGGTAACGCACCGTCCCGCATGCGGCCGGCGCTTGGCCAGCCAACTTCGCCGATCAACACTTCCTTGCCGGGGAAAGCATTCACGACCTGACGGCGGATTGATTCCACATGCGCAACGGAATCTCGCGCCGCCACCGGAAGGTCTTCCCAGTAGGGCAAAATATGAATGGTGATGAAATCGACGGCGTTTGCCACATCGCTATTGCGCAACCAAAATTCCCAGACGTCGGCATAGGTCACCGGGACGTGGACCCGGGCCTTGACCGCACGGATGGTGCTGGCGAGATCGATCGCGCTCATGTCACCGCGCAGCAGGACCTCATTGCCGACGACAATTGAACGGACGGTGCCCGGATATTTATTGGCAACCGCGACTGCCGTTTCGACCTGGTAGCGGCTTTTTTCCAGATGGCTCGACAGCCACAGGCCCAGCATGACCTTGAGCCCGTGCTTGGCCGCGATGCCCGCAATCTGGTCGAGCCCGAAATCGACCGAGTAAGTCCGCACGCAATCGGAAATTTGAGCCAGCCGAACGAGGTCGTCCTCGATCTGGGCGGCCGGGATCATGGTTGAGGGGTCAAGCGGCGTCTGGGTGCCACGGAAAGGCGTGTAGGACACGCAATAGAGCTTTTCGCCGCGTCCAAGCTGGAATTGCTGCATCGGAAGCGGGCTGCCGAGCCAGGTCCAGAAACCAGCTATAGCCAGTGCCGTGAGAGCGAGGCAGGCGAGTGCATTGCGCATCGGAAACTCGTTAGGACACCGACAAAAGTCGAGGGATCGGCTTATCGCGCGTTACCGCCCCTGCCAAGCTGACCCGTCTTAATCAAGGAACGCGGTTAAGCTGGACAAAACCGGCTGGTTAGGGCCAAGTCGTAGACGGGGATTTCCACTTTAGACGCGTCACCGGACACGGAGGCGCGGATTTACAAGGTAAATCATCGCCGTATTAGCGTCCCAATCCGGTCGCACACAGAGCCGAAGAGCGGGCAGACGGGCTAAGATCAAAACATCCGACGGGGAAAATGCGGTTTACTCTCGAGTTGCGTCAGCTCTTTGCCACGCTGTGTTGCGTGGCCGCCTTAGGCTTCACTGTCCCTGCCTATGCGCAAAGTGGCGGCAACGGCAACGGTAAGCCTCCTGAGCCGCCCAAACCGCCCGCCGACACGGCCAAAGAGACCCAGAAAAAGATCGACGAGATCGCGGAAGCATCTCGGGTCCTGACCGGCCCGGCCGGCAACCCGGAGTGCGTTTGGCTCGGCCGCCGGGTGGTAAGCCTGCTTTGGCGAGATGATCTGGACACGGCTTTCCGCCATCTCGACCTTTACGACCGTTTCGGCTGCCCGAGTGCCCACATACAAGCCACTTTCCGCTGCCTCGTCCGCCAGGGAAACATCGATCCCAAGGCCCAGGAGACCCTTAACGGCCGGGTGCACGCTTGCTGGCTTAACCCTGGGCTCGAGCCAACGCCGGCCACGCCTGCCGCCCCGCCTGCCCCCGCTACAACTTCTAGCGGAACCACCCCACGCTAGTTCGCGTTTCCATTTAAGAAATTCATCGGGGCGCCATGCGGCCGCCAAGGATTTGCCATGTCGGCTAATTACTTGAATCTCTACCTTAGGCCGCGCTACGCTGCGTCTTTGCAGACGGAGTATCGGCTGAGCCCAGGGGACGGGTTCGAGGGTCTGCCATCCAGCCCCAGTTGGTCTTGAGTTCTATGCGCACCGTAGCTGCCGTTGTCGCCCTCGTGGCGTGCGTGCATGCCGGGTTGTGGGCGTTAATGCGCGATAATGTTCGCGCCCCCAACTTTGACGGCCAGCTTGCCAGCGTTTCCTACGCGCCGTTCGAAGGCTCAGCACACCCGGACTCCGGCGGGAAAGCGCGCACGGCACAAATTCGAGCCGACCTCAAACAACTCGCTCCTCTCACGCGCGCCATCCGCACGTATTCCGCTACTGGTGGAGTAGAACTCGTGCCTGGCATCGCATCTGAATTTGGATTGCGGGTTACGGCAGGCGCCTGGATCGACAAAAATCAAGATCGCAATGAGCGGGAAATTCATTCTGTCGTCGAACTCGCCAAGCGCCACAGCAACATCAATGGCATCATCGTCGGAAACGAAACGATCTTTCGTGGCGAGCAGAAAGTCAGCGACCTAATCCAAATGATCCAGCGCGTGAAGCGCTCGACAAACGTTCCGGTGACGACAGGTGAAATCTGGCACGTCTGGATAGAGCACCCCGAGCTGGTATCAGCCGTCGATTACATCGCCGCACACATCCTGCCCTATTGGGAAGGCTTCTCCGAACAACAATCCGTCGACCAGGCAATTTTGATTTACGACAAACTCCGTCAGGCATACCCCGGCAAACGAATTGTCATCGCTGAGTTCGGCTGGCCGAGCGCTGGATACAATCTCAAGAACGCTAATCCGGGTCGAATCGAACAAGCGGTCGCGTTGCGCGATTTCGTGACGCGCGCAGAAGCCTATGGCATCGACTACAACATCGTTGAGGCAATCGATCAGCCGTGGAAAATCTTCGAAGGAGGCGTTGGTCCTTATTGGGGCATCTTCGACGCAGCGCGTCAGCCGAAATTCGACTGGACGGGGCCAATCACTGATCCCGATCATTGGCGCCTTGCGACGATCGCACTTCTGGTCAGCGTGCTGCTGTCTCTGCCTCTCCTGGCGATGACCGGCGTGACTGTATGGCAAGCCGCGATGTTGGCTGGTCCCGCGAACATCGTTGGGGCTTGGTTCGCGGCCGTGTTTGGCTATTGGAACGGACACTATTTTGTCCCCGGCGCGGCGTTTGCTCTTGGCCTCGGCATGCTGTTGCTTATTCCGTTGATCGTCATTGCGCTCGCGCGCATCGAAGAAATTGCAGCGATTGCCTTCGGACGAAAACCACTTCGGTTAATCGCAAGCCCGCCACTCGCACCGGATAATCCTGCACCCAAAGTCTCGATTCACATTCCTGCGCATTGCGAGCCGCCCGAAATGCTCAAACAGACGCTCGATGCGGTCGCGCGGCTTGATTATCCGAACTACGAGTGCGTCATCGTCATAAACAACACGCCTGATCCCGCACTGTGGCTGCCGATCGAGGACCATTGCCGCGCGTTGGGCGAGCAGTTCAAGTTTGTGCGCGCCGACAACCTCGCGGGATTTAAAGCCGGCGCGTTGCGTCTTGCCCTCATCCACACTGCCGCCGATGCCGACGTCATCGGTATCATCGACGCGGACTATGTCGTGCAGCCGGACTGGCTCAAGGACCTTGTGCCACTATTCCGCGACCCGAATGTAGGCCTTGTCCAAGCGCCGCAGGATCATCGCGATAGCGAACGCAGTGTGATGCACTTCGCCATGAACGGCGAATACGCCGGATTCTTCGATATCGGCATGGTCCAGCGGAATGAATCCAACGCAATTATCGTCCACGGCACTATGTGCCTTGTTCGCCGCGCAGCAATCGAAGCCGCGGGCGGGTGGTCGAGCGACACGATCTGCGAAGACACCGATCTCGGCCTCACGCTGCTCGAGCTCGGCTGGCAGACCCACTACACGAATCGCCGTTACGGCCATGGCCTGTTGCCCGACAGCTTCGAGGCCTACAAAAAGCAAAGACACCGTTGGGCCTATGGCGGGTTCCAGATCCTCAAGAAACATTGGCGTCGGTTCTTGCCGGGCGCTAGCCGTCTGACACGCGAGCAGAAACGCGAGTTTACGCTTGGCTGGCTCAACTGGCTCGGTGCCGAAAGCATCGGAGTTGCGGTTGCGATACTCAATATCATCTGGGTACCGGTGGTTGCGTTCCTCGATATCGCGGTCCCCGATCACATCCTGACTGTGCCAATCATCGTCAGTTTCATCGTGTCGGTCGCGCATTTCACGACGCTTTACCGGCTGCGCGTTCGCTCGCGGGCGAGCCAGCTGCTCGGATCTGTTTTCGCAGCAATGTCGGTTCAGTGGACAGTCGCGCGGGCGGTCGGCTTTGGACTTATAAAGGATCACTTGCCGTTCGTTCGCACATCGAAAGGCGGCATGCGGCGTTCAACAGATTTCCACGCATTCTGGGAAGCTATCCTTGCGGGCTTGCTGATCCTCGGCTCGGTCGTATTAATTTCGACAAACTACAAAGAGATTCGTGAGATCAATCTTTTCGCGGTCGTTCTGTTAGTGCAGAGCCTCCCGTTCATCGCAGCCGTCGGCCTGGCCGTCATCGAGCGTACGCGGCTCAATGAATTCCTTTATTGGCGCAGTCTCGGGGCCCGCGTCACCGAGCTGCTGCCCGTCACCCGCCGCAATACGTCAATGGCCGAAGTCACTCCTACCGTTCCGGCCCCGAAACCAGGCGAGCTTATTCAATAGCGATTGCAACTACGCAGTCAGCGCCGTTTCGACCAATTTCACCCAATACGAAGTCCCAAACGGGATCACGTCGTCGTTGAAATTGTAGGACGGATGATGCAGGCCGGCGCTTTCGCCGTTACCGACCCAAATGAATGCGCCCGGCCGCGCGTTCAGCATGAACGAGAAATCTTCTGCGCCCATCATTGGCGGCAAAGACGTATCGACCTTGTCTTTTCCGGCGATCTGGGACGCAACTGATGCCGCAAATTCAGTTTGCCGCTCGTGGTTGACGAGCACAGGATACCCGCGGCGATAAGTAAGCTTTGCCTTCGCGCCGTAGGCTGCCGCGGTACTCTCCACGACAACATGCAACCGCTTCTCCAGCAGATCACGCACGTCTGCTGCAAGACTGCGCGCCGTGCCCCGTAACTGTACGGTCTGGGGAATGACATTGTCGGTATTCCCCGCACGAAACATACAGATTGACACAACCGCCGACTTCAGCGGATCGACATTGCGTGAAACGACCGACTGAATGATGTTGATAATCTGTGCGCCAACCAGGACCGTGTCGATGCCAAGGTGCGGGCGCGCCGCATGAGCGCCAACGCCCTCGATATCGATAGTCAGGGCATCCGCCGCAGCCATCATTGGACCTGGACGAATACCAAACGCACCGACAGGCATGCCGGGGTAGTTGTGCATGCCGTAGACCTCGCCGATGCCGAAGCGATCCATCAGCCCGTCGTCGACCATCTCCTTGCCGCCCCCGCCACCCTCCTCTGCCGGCTGGAAGATCACAACGGCAGTCCCGGAAAAATTTCGCGTCTCCGCGAGATAACGTGCCGCGCCGAGCAGCATCGCAGTGTGACCATCGTGTCCGCAGGCGTGCATCTTGCCCGGTACCGTCGACTTATAGGGCAGCTCGTTAGCCTCTTCGATGGGCAGTGCGTCCATGTCGGCACGCAACCCGACGGTCTTCTCCGAAGCGCCCTTGCGTCCGCGGATAACCCCGACCACGCCGGTGCGCCCAAGCCCCGTGACCACTTCGTCACAACCGAACGCCTTCAGCTTTTCGGCAACGGCGCCCGCGGTGCGATGCACGTCAAACATGAGCTCCGGATGGGCATGAAGATCGCGCCGCCACGCGGTGATATCGCTGTGCAAGTCGGCAACGCGGTTGACGATGGGCATTGGACTCTCCTGGCGCGGCATTGGCCACCGCAATAGTTTAGCAAATCTCGAGCCTTGCGCGAGTTTAAGAAGGCAGCACACGCCTATTGACCGGACAAGCAGCCGCCCCTACACAGCCCGCAACGGCGTGATCCCGAAAAGCTTGCCCTTTGGGCTTGGTCCCAGGGCGAATTCCGCATCGGATAAGATCATCCGGCACGTGAAGAGCGCGTAGCTCAGGCGGTAGAGCAACTGACTTTTAATCAGTAGGTCATGGGTTCGAGTCCCATCGCGCTCACCACGTAATATCAAAGACTTAGATCATGTTTTAGCCTTCGGCTCCCACCCTCAAAAATGCTCCGTGCACACGGCTGTGCACACATTTTGCCCCCAAACCACACATGACAGAACCAGCGGACGCACGACCCTTTGCCAA
>JBATYN010000300.1:0-11119 GCA_049674125.1 Pseudolabrys sp.
AGCGTCTGGTTGGTGAACGACGCCGACATTACGAAGCTTGGATGGCCCATGGCATTGCCGAGGTTCACCAGCCGGCCCTCTGACAACAAAATGATGCGGTGGCGGTCAGGGAATTCGATCTCGTCGACCTGCGGCTTGATGTTGGTCCACTTCAGGTTTTTGAGGTGCGCAATCTGGATCTCGTTGTCGAAGTGTCCGATGTTGCAAACAATGGCGCGATCCTTCATCTTGCGCATGTGCTCGATGGTGATGATGTCCTTATTGCCGGTGGCGGTCACGAAGATGTCGGCACGAGGCGCGGCGTCCTCCATGGTCACCACTTCATAGCCTTCCATCGCCGCCTGTAACGCACAGATCGGATCGATCTCCGACACCATGACGCGGCAGCCAGCTTGACGCAGCGAAGCGGCCGAGCCTTTGCCGACGTCGCCGAAGCCCGCGACCATCGCCACCTTGCCCGACATCATGACATCAGTGCCGCGGCGGATGCCGTCGACCAGCGATTCACGGCAGCCGTAAAGGTTGTCGAACTTCGATTTAGTGACCGAGTCGTTGACGTTGATGGCGGGCCATAAGAGCGTGCCGGCCTTCTGCATGTCATAGAGACGATGCACGCCGGTGGTGGTCTCTTCCGAGACGCCCTTGATGTTCTTGGCAAGCTCGGCGAACCAGCCCTTCGGCTTTTCTTTCAGCATGCGCTTGAGGAGAGCGAAGAACACTTCCTCTTCCTCGGAGCCCGGCTTGTCGAGGAAAGCGGTGTCGCCGCTTTCGGCGCGATAGCCCAGATGCACGAACATCGTGGCGTCGCCGCCGTCGTCGAGGATCATGTTCGGGGTGCCCCCGCCGTGCCATTCGAACAGCTTGGCGGTGTAGTCCCAGTAATCCTTCAGGCTCTCGCCCTTGATCGCGAACACCGGAACGCCCGCGGCGGCGACCGCCGCGGCGGCATGGTCCTGCGTCGAATAGATGTTGCACGATACCCAGCGCACGTCGGCGCCGAGCGCGACCAGCGTTTCGATCAGGACCGCGGTCTGGATCGTCATATGCAGCGAACCGGCGATCCGCGCCCCCTTTAGGGGCTGCTTCGGGCCGTACTCTTCGCGCGTCGCCATCAGACCGGGCATCTCGGTTTCGGCGAGCGATATCTCCTTGCGGCCGAATTCGGCGAGGGAGATGTCCTTGACGATGTAATCGCCAGTTTGGGCCATCAGCTTGGCAGCGGTCATGGCATTCCTTTTTACAGACACGAACGGGTGGACGGGTTGGCCGTGCCTATAACAGGCCGTCGCCCGGGCCGCAACGCATATATAAAGATTTCTTTATGTAGCGTGTCTGAGGCAACGGAGGGTCAGCCTTCTTCTCCGAAGCCGCCCGCCACTAGGCTGTAAAGCGCTTCGACGGCTGCGGTGGCGTCTTTGCCCGTTGCCTTGATGATGATGGTGGCGCCCGGACCGGCCGCAAGCATCATCAGGCCCATGATCGAGGTGCCGCCAACGGTTTCGTGCCCACGCGTGACGGTGATGGCCGCGTCGAATTGTTCTGCGGTCTGCACGAATTTGGCGGAGGCACGGGCGTGCAGGCCCTTCTTGTTGACGATGTCCACCTCGCGCACGACGGGCTTGTCGTCCGCTGACGCGCGGGGGCTCATTTACCGTTGAGCACCCGGCTGGCGATAGTGCAGTACTTGCGCCCGGCCTCTTGCGCTGCCGCGACAGCATCCTGCAAGGGGCTAATTTCCCTTATTTTTGCAAGCTTTATCAACATCGGTAGATTGATACCGGCCAAGACTTCGACCTTGGGCTGGCTCATAACCGAAATCGCCAAGTTGGACGGCGTACCCCCAAACATATCGGTGAGGATCGCAACGCCTTCGCCACTATCCACGCGTTTTACAGCGTCGAGGATATTCTTGCGACACTGTTCGACATCATCGTCAGGGCCAATCGTAATGGCTTCGATCTGGCGCTGGGGTCCCACCACATGCTCCAGCGCTGAGCGGAACTCAATCGCGAGCCGCCCGTGAGTGACGAGTACTAGGCCAATCATCCCTAACTCCTCGCGGGCGCTACGCTGCGCCGCACGATAGGGCGCGCATTCACGCCCAACTGGAGCCCCATTGCAAGGGCTCCCACCGCTATATAAGCGCTCTGTTGCACTGCGGAAAGACGGGGCCAACAGGGGGCTCGGAGGATGCGTTTTCGGTGCCGCAATCCTAGGCCCGTTGTGGTTAATTTTCCTCGATCAAGTCGAGGGCGCCGGGGGTAACCTAATTAGCCGGCGCGGGTCAATTACCCACCGGGGGGATACGCAAGCTGGCCAATACCAGCGGCAATGCCCCAATTCCGCCTGCGACGGCAAGTCGCGGCAGCGTTACCCCGTCGATATTGGCGCTTTTGGCTTCCGGCTCAGGATGCCGCCTGGCGTCGCCAGCTGCCAAATCGACAATCAGCCCCACGACGGCCAAGGGTTCGTACGCAATCCGCTGAATGCCGAGTCCGTAAATCTCGATCATACCGCCGAGCGACTCTGCCGGGCGAACCAGCAGGCGTCCCGAGTGGTTGTTGACGTACGCCCGGTCATCCGCGACAAGCCGCGCGAAGGGCAGCGCGCCTTGCGCAGCTGCCGTCAAAATATTCCAAACCAACCGTGATTTGCCCGCGCCGGATGGACCGCGGATGAGCGCAGCCTTGGCGCCAACGAGCACGGCAGAGGCATGGATTGTGGAATCGTTCGCCGCCATTACGTCGCCGGCAAGCGCACCACGAAGCGAGCGCCAAGCACGCGCAGCTCGTCACCGGGACCGGCGACAACGGTGCGGTTTTCGACCCGGATTGTCCCGCCGTGAGCTTCGACAATTTGTCTTGAGATCGAAAGCCCCAGACCGGAATTCTGACCGAAGCCTTGCTCCGGACGATCGGTGTAGAATCGCTCGAAAATTTTATCTAACGCTTCCGGCTGGATGCCGGGGCCATCATCGTCGACCACGATTTCGACATCGTTTCTGAGCCGGCGACATGTGATGCGCACGGTACC
Source organism: Pseudolabrys sp. (assembly GCA_049674125.1). Taxonomy (GTDB): domain Bacteria; phylum Pseudomonadota; class Alphaproteobacteria; order Rhizobiales; family Xanthobacteraceae; genus Pseudolabrys. The sequence continues at coordinate 3,034 of JBATYN010000300.1, forward strand.
GCCCGGTGGTGAAAATGACCGTGCATTGTCGACCAAATTGCTGACGACCTGGCCGAGCCGCGAGTCATGGCCGGGCACCTTGAAGTTGGACCGTGGAGCGCCTTCGAACGCCAGCGTCACGCTGACGTCGTCGCTACGAATTTCGTTGGCGGCTTTCACGATCGCGTCAAGCAATTTGGAAAGTTCGACGGGCGCAGCTTCCTGCCGCTGCAGCTCGGCGTCGAGCCGGCTGGCGTCGGAAATGTCTGAGATGAGACGGTCAAGTCGCTTCACGTCGTGCTCGATAACCGCAAGCAGGCGCTGGCGGCTTTGCTCAGTTTTGGCCACCGGAAGTGTTTCCACCGCAGAGCGCAAAGAGGTGAGAGGATTGCGCAGTTCGTGTGCGACATCGGCCGCGAAGCTCTCGATAGCTTCGATGCGTGTGTAGAGCGCGTTGGTCATATCGCGCAATGCGCCTGACAAATCACCAATTTCGTCGCGCCGCCGGGTAAAATCGGGGATCTCGACGCGCGTACGAATCCGCCGGCGGACTCGTTCTGCGCCGTCGGCGAGTCGTCGCACCGGACCGGCGATGGTGCCGGCGAGCAGCATCGAGAGAACCACCATAACTCCGGCGGCTACCAAAAATACCTTCACGATGGCAAGACGTTCGGCTTCCACCATGTCATCGATGTCGGCGCCTTGTGTTGACAGCATCAGCGCGCCGCGTACGGCACGAAAGCGCTGGACCGGCACGGCGACCGAAACGATCACCTCGCCGCGATCATTAACCCGAACCATGCTGGCATGCAGGCCGTTTAGTGCTTGTGTAACCTCGGAATAACCTTTGCCGTTTTCAGGGCCGAGTTCATTGTAAAGCGGTAGGTCGCCACGCCCGAACCATCGGCGCATCGCGATAAACGCGCGCTCCACAAGGCCGGGCTTTTCCGCATTCGGTGGCGGCAAGTCGAAGCGTAGCACGTCGCCGCGGCCGTAGAGGTTGCGGCTGTCGAGTATAAGCACACCGTCGCGATCGTAGATGCGCGCGCGTGTTTTCGTTGGCGAGACGAGGCGCCGCAAAACGGGCGCGACCCGCTCGGGATTGATCGGGAATTCAATACCGGAGAGGGTGTCATCGGACGGGCCATAACTTTCACCCGCTTGCAATTCGAGCAGGCGTTCGGGATCGATAGTAAGGGAATCGGTTTCCACGGTGGCCGAAGCCGCGATCGCGCCAGCGATGATCTCACTTTGCGTCAGCAGGCTCTGCACGCGCGCATCGATCAAGCCTGCACGAAATTGCGAAAGATAGAGTACGCCGGTGAGCAGTGCGACCAGGCCGGCAAGATTCAGGAAGACGATGCGTCTGGTGAGGCTCGAGAAGCTCTGCGCAACGAAGAGTTGCCAGGCCGAACGCGCCATGCGCCGGACGGCGCCAGCCTGCTTGGGCTCGGGACGCGAAGGCTCCTCGCCGGGCTTTTCGGCGTCGGCTTTCTGCGCTGTGATTTCCGCTGTTCGATCGAGCACGTCGTTCAATCCAGCCGGGTGGAGACGAAGGTCTTAATTGGACCTCGACATTTTACCGCAAGCCGCGACGCTCCGTCAGGCCGGCCAATGGCCTGTAACATCAAGAATTCATCATTCCTTAAAGCGATAGCCGACGCCATAGAGCGTCTCGATCATCTCAAAATCATCGTCAACGACCTTGAATTTCTTGCGTAGCCGCTTGATGTGGCTGTCGATAGTGCGATCGTCCACGTAGACTTGATCGTCATAGGCCGCGTCCATCAGGGCATTGCGGCTTTTTACAACACCGGGGCGGGTGGCAAGCGCTTGCAGGATCAGGAACTCGGTGACCGTGAGGGTGACCGGCTCATTTTTCCAGGTGCAGGTATGGCGTTCGGGGTCCATACGCAGCAGACCGCGTTCAAGCACCTTGGTGGAATCGGGTTCCTTAGGAGCCAGTCCGTCTTTCGGGCTGGCGCGGCGCAACACCGCTTTCACGCGCTCGACCAGGAGCCGCTGCGAGAACGGCTTGCGGATGAAATCGTCGGCGCCCATTTTGAGGCCGAACATTTCGTCGATCTCCTCGTCTTTCGAGGTGAGGAAGATCACCGGGATGTCAGACTTCTGGCGCAAGCGCCTGAGCGTCTCCATGCCGTCCATACGCGGCATCTTGATGTCGAGAATGGCGAGATCAGGCGGCGACGTCTTGAAACCATCAAGCGCCGAGGCGCCGTCGGTATACGTCATGATGCGATAGCCCTCGGCTTCGAGAGCCATCGACACGGAAGTCAGGATGTTGCGGTCGTCGTCGACGAGAGCGATTGTCGGCATGGAGCCCCTCTTGCGTGACGTCCCGCGCGTTTTGAACCCCACAAACGGGGTCTGAAATGTGGCCTCTTTGCAACAACTATGTGATTCGGTAGCGAATTCAACCCCAAGGCCCGAAATCTCATGGCTTTGGAACCGGCATCGTTAAAATATGAGCCACCGGCAATGACATCCGACGACGCATTCAATGCCTGCTTGGCGGGGAAGAAGCTGCTGCGCGAAGGGCGTTCCGGCGCTTTGGCGACATTGGCCGCCGGCTCGGGCGACCCCTACTGCTCGCTGGTCAACGTCGCCACTGCGGCCGATGGCGCCCCGCTGTTTCTGCTGTCGACTTTGGCTCTTCACACCAAAAACATCATGGCGGATCCGCGGGTGTCGCTGATGCTGGACGAACGCAAGGAGGGCGATCCGCTGCAGGGCGCACGCATAATGCTGATGGGAACGTGCGTGCAATGCTCGGAGAAGTGCGGTTCCTCGGTCGCGAGCGCCTATCTACGGCGCCATCCGGACGCCGAGATGTTCGCGAACTTCGCAGATTTCGCATTCTACCGGATGGAGATCGCGCGCGCGCACCTCGTCGCCGGCTTCGGCCGCATCGTCGACCTCAAGCCGCAAGACATCCTCACCGACATCTCCGACGCCCAGCCGCTGATCGACTCCGAGGCTGACGCAATCGCGCACATGAATGCCGACCACACCGACGCCTGCCGGCTTTACGCGACAAAGCTGTTGGACGCACCGGACGGCGAGTGGCGTTGCGTCGGCATCGATCCGGACGGCATCGAATTGCAGAGCGGACGCCTGGCCTTGCGGCTCCCGTTCCCGCAGCGCGTCAACGCGCCCGGGCCGTTGCGTGCAACCCTCAAGCAACTCGCCGAGCAAGCACGGGCGCGATAAGGGGCCCGCGGCCCACGTTCCGCCGCAGCCCGCGTGCGGGTGGGCACTTTCATCGTCGCCAAGCTCTTCCGGATAAGTCAGACTGTGCTCAACGATAAAAGTCCGGGAGCGAAACAATGCGTAAAATCCTGTTTTCGATCGTGGCGGGCGCCGCTACGGTTTGCGCCATGAATCCGACATTCGCCGGCGAGCCGATTGCGCTGCGTGACATGGGCTCTTTCCATATCGGCGGGCGTGTTGTCGAAATTTCAGGCAAGCCGATCAAAGAGCTCGTGCTTGGCGCCGGCGGCGTTCCAGCCAAGATCGATCCGAACGGGCTCTATCAGGTTGAGCAAATGTACGTGCAGTACTTCCTGCCGCAAAACCGCAAGGGAAAATTTCCGCTGCTGATGTGGCACGGCGGCGGTCTCACGGGCGCCACTTATGAGAGCACGCCCGACGGCCGTGAGGGCTGGCTCAATATGTTCATCCGCAAGGGCTGGGACGTTTACAATTCCGATGCCGTCGAGCGCGGCCGCTCCGGCTTTGCGCCGCCGGATGTGTGGAAAAGCGAGCCGAACTTTCTGACCACGGCTAATCCGTTCGAACGCTTCCGGATCGGGCAGGGCGCGGGGTCATGGAATGCAGACCCCGCCAAGATGAAAGTGAACGTCGGTAGCCAGTTCCCGGTCGAGGCCTATGACAACTTTACGAAACAGATCGTGCCACGGTGGACCAATACCGACGAGGCGATCGTTGCCGCCTACACCGCGCTGGTCGATAAAATTTGTCCTTGCGTTCTTTTATTCCACAGCCAGGCCGGCGGTTTTGGTTTCACCGTTGCGCAGTCGCGGCCCGACAAGATCAAGGCCATTGTCGCGGTCGAGCCGGCGGTTGCCGGTGACAAGGCGCAGGCCGGCAAGCTGAAAGACATCCCGACCCTGGTCGTCTACGGCGACTACATCCCGCTCGACAGCCGCTGGCCGAAAATGCGGCAGCTCGGGCTCGACTATGCGGATGCGGTTCGCGCGGCGGGCGGAAAAGTGGATGTGGTTAATCTGCCCGAGGTCGGCATCAAGGGTAATTCCCACATGATGATGATGGACAAGAACAACGGCCAGGTTGCCGACCTCATTCAGAAATGGCTCACAGACAAAGGTTTAGTCGAGTAATTCAGCGCGGCTGAATTCGTAAACGGGCCGATTTCCTCTCGAAATTTTATCTTCGGAGACATTGATGCAGCGCAATGTCGACCGGCAACCTTGCATGGCATTAATCCTTGGCATTTGCGGGTGGTTGGTGCATATGCTCGCGCGCTTTCAAGCAAGGGGCTATACTTACGTCTTAGGAGCCGCGGCCCGGACCCAAAATGCCCGTGAGGGGTTTGGCAACAAAGCGGCCTGAGTTGGGAGGAATCGCGTGCAAGAGCAGGGTGTTCGGAACGGTGCCTATGGCGCCGACAAATTCGGCTTCAAAAATCTGGCCGAGGTGCGCTGGAACCTGACAGCGCCAAGACTCTATGAATTCGCCATCTCCGCGGGCGAAGCCTCGCTGGTCGAGGGTGGTGCTCTCTGCGCCGAAACCGGCCACCACACCGGGCGCAGCCCGAAGGATAAACATACCGTCGTCGACGATCTCACGCGCGATTCAGTGTGGTGGGATGGTAATCGCAAGATGTCGAAGGAAAACTTCGACAACATGCTCGGCGACTTCATCAAACATGCCGAAGGTAAAAAGCTCTTCGCGCAGGATCTTTACGGCGGCGCCGATACGAAATACCGGATCAAGACGCGCATTTATACGGAGCTCGCCTGGCACTCGCTTTTCATTCGCCAGTTGCTGATCCGACCCGAGCAAGCGGAGCTCGCGGGCTTTGTTCCCGAACTCACTGTCCTCGATTTCCCGTCGTTCAAGCCTGACCCCAAGCGCCATGGCGGCCGCGAGGGCTCCGACACGATGGTTGCCATCGATTTCACGCGCAAGATCGTTCTGATCTGCGGCTCGTCCTATGCCGGCGAGATGAAGAAGTCGGTGTTCACCACGCTCAACTTCTACCTGCCGGCGCAGAATGTCGTGCCGATGCATTGCTCGGCCAATGTCAGCCACGAAGGTGAGAGCGCGCTGTTCTTCGGCCTCTCCGGTACCGGCAAGACCACACTGTCGGCTGATCCAAACCGCATCCTGATCGGCGATGACGAAACCGGCTGGGGCCCGGACGGCATCTTCAATTTCGAGGGTGGCTGCTACGCCAAGACCATCAAGCTCTCCCAAGAAGCAGAGCCGATGATCTGGGACGCCACCAACCGCTTCGGCGCCGTGCTGGAAAACGTGGTGATCGATCCGGTCTCGCGCGTGCCCGATTACGATGACGGGTCGAAGACCGAAAATACGCGCTCGGCCTATCCGCTCGACTTCATCCCGAACGCATCGCGCAGCGGCCGCGCCGGCCATCCGAAAAACATCATCTTCCTTACTGCCGACGCTTTCGGTGTCATGCCGCCGATCGCCAAGCTCACGCCGACGCAGGCGATGTATCACTTCCTCTCGGGCTATACGGCGAAGGTCGCCGGCACCGAGAAGGGCCTGGTGGGCGTACAGCCCGAGTTTTCCACCTGCTTCGGCGCGCCGTTTCTGCCGCGGCATCCCTCGGTCTATGCAGATCTGCTGCGCGACTACATCAACAAGCACAAAGTCGATGTCTGGCTGGTCAATTCAGGCTGGACCGGCGGCATTTATGGCGTGGGCCGCCGCATGCCGATCAAGGCGACGCGCACGCTTCTCACCGCCGCGCTCGACGGTTCGCTCCGCAACGCAGATTTCCGTACCGATCCGTATTTCGGGTTCTCGGTGCCGACCTCGGTGCCGGGCGTAGAGCCGCATCTGCTCAACCCGTTCAAGACTTGGAAGGACAAGGCCCAGTTCGACAAGACCGCGCGCGATCTTGTCGGCATGTTCCAGAAGAACTTCTCCAAGTTCGAGCAGCACGTGACGCCGGATATCAAGGCGGCGGCACCGGAAGTGCGGATCGCTGCAGAGTAGCCGCACCGCAGCATCAATAAAAAAGGGCGGCCCGTAGTGGCCGCCTTTTTCATTTGAGTAGTTCCCTCGTCATGGCCGGGCTTGTCGTCCACGCCTTTGAAAGCAAGACGTGGATGCCCGGCACAAGGCCGGGCATGACGCTGAGCATTTTGAGCGGCTTTGCCTTCTCCGCTCACCCCCGCGAAGGCGGGGGTCCAGGGCGAAAACGCGAGCGTTGCGGTCGTTGCCCTGGATTCTCGCTTGCGCGGGAATGAGCGGAGCAGGGCCGCGAGGCCGGGCATGACAGAAAGTGAAAACAAAAAGGGCGGCCGATGCGGCCGCCCTTTTCATTTTATGATGACCACGATCAGTTGTTGCTCGACTGTCCCATGGTCTCCGACAGTTGCTGTCCGATGCGGTTGAAGCGTGCCTTCTGCTCGCCGGTGAGCGAGGCGTAGAAGCTTTCGAGGGCCGGCTTCACAGTCTTGGCCGCATCGATCATCGCCTGCAGGCGCGTCTGCATCGCATCCAGCCGTCCCGGCGGAGTGATCGGAGTTTCGTCGGGGCAAGCCGCTTGCAGGATCGAAACCGCTTTGTTGGTTGCCTCCTGCAACCCGTTCAGCTCATTCGCCTGCGCGTCGGTCGGATTGATGGCATCCTCGATCTTCTCGATCGGCAGGTTGGACAGGCCCACTTTGGGCTGCTTGCAGCTATCTGCGGTCTGCGAAGCCGCGCTCGCCTCGGCGTTGGTTGCCGTGTGCTTCGGCCCGAGTTCGTTGAAGCGCTCCTTCTGCTCGTCGCTGAGCGAGTCGTAGAACTTCTCCAGCGCCGGCCGTACCGTCTGCACGGCCTGCAAGGTTGCATCGAGCCGTGCGGTCATTGCGCCCAGCCGGCCCGGAGGCGTCAGCGGGAAGGCGTTGTCCGCCGGGCAAGACGCCTTGAAGACGGCGGCGGCATCTAGGCTCGCCTTGCGCACATCGCCGAGCAGCTGCTTCTGATCACCGTTGAGCCCAACCTTGCGTTCAATATCGGAGAAGGGCCACGCAGTGATGCCGCTGCCGGGTTGCTTGCACAGCTCCTGCACAGCGGCATAGCTCGCCGGTTGCGAAGGAGGCGCGCTCGCGAACGGACCACCAGTTTGGTCGCCATAAGCGTAGCCTTGACCGTAGCCACCGTAGCCTTGCGGCGGGCCGGACTCGCCCCAGAACACGCCGTCGAAGAAGCCGTCATAGGCGTAGTCCCAGAAACCATCGTCATAACCGGTGGGCCAGAACGCATAGTCGAAGATGTCCGAGTACGCGTAGGGCCAGAACACGGGGCCGAACCACGGCACGAAGGCCGCGCGCAGACCACGCCGCCAGGCGCGGTGCGCGGCTATATTTGCGAAGCGATCACGCGCGTTAACACCACCGGCCTGTGCAAAGCGTGACGCGAAACGGCCCTGGCGCGCAGCGTCTGCCGTTACGCGTGCACTACCGTCGCGGCGGTTCGCGCGTAATGTCCGCGCATTTGACTGCGATTGCAGGGCATTCGACCGAGTTTGCAGGGCATTGGGTTGCGCCAGCTGTTGCCGTGACAAGGCCCGTTGCTGACGGGACTGTTGAATTTGCTCAAGCCGCTGCGCCCGCTGTGACGGGGGGAGGCGGCGCAATTCGCGAGCTTCGCTTCGGCGCAGATTGCGTTCAGTGCGCAGCGCTTGACGCGTATTCACCTGCGGCTGCGCCTGGATATTTGTCCGTGCCTGCGCCGCTGTCCGTGCTTGCGCCGTCGGCTGCACGCTCTGCTGGCGCAAAGCGCGCTGCTGTTGACGGGACTCGTTCCGCTGCACGCTGCGATTGACCACAGCCGATCTGTTTTGGGGGACCGCTGCGTGTTGCGG
>JBATYN010000301.1:0-3350 GCA_049674125.1 Pseudolabrys sp.
TGGTCATCGAAGGCGAGCTGGTGGCGAAATCCACCGGCACGACATCATCCTTCACGGTCGGCGAACGCGTGTTTCACCAGAAATTCGGCAACGGCAACGTGGTGGCCGTCGACGGCAACAAGCTCACCATCGCCTTCGACAGAGCGGGCGAGAAGCGCGTGGTGGATAGCTTTGTGGAGAAGGTGTGAGTAAAGCGTCCAAACCGCCTTATGTTTGGAATTAGCAAGCCGCAGAACAATCTTGGGTTGCATTACGACGCGATCTAGGACTTCCTATGGGGATAATGGGCATGGGCGGCAATATTCATTTGATGAATTTAGACTTCGGGGACCTGCAGGCGCGGTCAGGACTGCGTAATTCTGCGGTCCCTCGACCATTTTTGAAATGGGCGATTAAAAAAGGCCGACTAGACCAAAGCCACCTTCGGCTTGGGAAAAGATGTTTGCGGCGGCATTTCGTAAATTACCTTCACCGTCGTATTTTGCGGCGTGGGGAAATGGAAATTCCTGAGCGCCGCCTCATAACCCAGGCACGCCAAGGCGACCACGCGCGGAATGGGTCCTGTGGTTGTGTAATATCCGATTTGGCGACGGCTATATCCTAATATAGCGGCAGCCCCCTCCTGCGTAAGGTCATTGCGCTCCATGAATGCAACGAAATCTTGCGGGGTCATCGTTTGTTCGGCGAGTGCTTCAATAGCTTCTGCCGACATTTCAATATCGGTGCCGCTCCACGCGACAGCATCTCCATCATCAATCAAACGGGCGGTGCGAAAGAGGGTTTCATTGTTTCGAAGCGGACGGAAAATTTTGAAGCTATCGATGATTGGCGATAGATCGATTGTTTCTGTCATGCCCGCACGCAGACCGTCCGCCCATTGTACCGAGATGCTGAACGGGCGAGTCACGGTACTCATGCGGCCCATCCGCGGAAGCGGAATGCCGGTGTCTTCGATATCATTCGCGCTCATTCAGCCGTCTCCACTCACTCACTATCGAGGCGTAATTATTGGCGTTTGATAACCAGGCGATCGCTTCGTTTAAGTCGCGTTGCCCTTTCGTTACGGTCAGAGTTGCAAGCTCAATTGAACATCTGGAATGAGGTCCCCGGAGGTGACAGTGGGGCGGAGGATGTTCACTTTGGCCTCCATAAATGTAGATATTTGAGTTACTTAGCTGGGCAATTCGCACCTTGCCCTCGCTGCAACGTCATACATAGTGCAATAGTTGCACATAATCAACCTGAAAGTGCAACTATTGCACAAATTGGTTAGTGGCCTGGTTCCCAGCCACAACCTATCAGGGTGAATCAGGAGCGCACAAACTCAGGTTTTGCCTCGGGGATCTTCTTATGCCAGCGAAAAAACGCGTAGCGGCAAAGCTGAAATCAGGCTGGGTGAGGTCTTCGATAGGTCAGGCACTTGCCTGGGATGTTCGTCGCCAGAATTTCGGCGCACAGGTCATTGATGCCCAACGCCTCGCGGTTGTCGTAACGGAAATCATATTCCGCAAGGTAGCGAGCCGTAACGCTCACGCGACTTCCATCACATCCTGAATAAAGCCTTTGAGTGCGTCTGTATCGAAGGGCTTGCGCAGGATCTTCAAATTCGAAGGAACGGCTTGCGCCGCATCGCTGTAGCCGGTCGTCAGCAGCACGGGCAAATCGGGATATCGCGACCGGATCTCATTGGCTAGCCCGACGCCATCGATCGTCCCCGGCATCACGATATCGCTGAAAACAAGATCGATCCTGGTGCCGTCCGTCAGCAGTTTCAAAGCCGCTTCGGCGGAATCCCGATAGACGGTGTCGTAGCCGAGATGTTCGAACAGCGACGACGTGACTTCCGCCACCTCGGCGCTGTCGTCGACAACGAGCACTGTCTGCCGTTGCGACTGCTGGGAATTCACGGCGGAAACGTCTTTGGCGGTGATTTGCGTGTCGGCGCTGGGGGGCAAATACACCGTGATCGTCGTTCCCTGCCCGACTTTGCTTTCTGCCGACACCGTTCCGCCGGCCTGGTGAGCAAAACCGTAAACCTGCGACAGGCCGAGCCCGGTGCCCTTGCCGACTTCCTTGGTCGTGAAAAACGGATCGAAGATCTTGGACAAAAGATTGGGCGGAATGCCCATGCCGGTATCGCTGAAGTCTATCGCAACGAACTTGCCGTTCAGGTGATTGTCGCCGAGCTCGTGGTTGGCCATCACGTTGGTGACGGATAACGTGAAGGTGCCGCCATTCGGCATGGCGTCCCGCGCATTGACGGCGAGATTGACGATCGCCAGCTCCAGCTCCGCGAGGTCGATTTTGACCGGCCAGACCGCGTCCTCGATCTTCTCGTTGTAGACGATGTTTCCGCGCAGCGAGCTTTCGATCATCGGCCGCAGGTTCTTGATCGATGCATTCAGGTCGATGATCGCCGGGCTGAGATGCTGGCGGCGGGAGAACGTCAGCAATTGCCGCGTCAGGCTTTCTCCGCGCTTGGCGGCGGTCTGGATGGCCTCGATCGCTTTCGGCAATTTCGGGTCGAGCAGCTTCCTGAACGTTTGCGCGTTTCCGCCGATGATCATCAGGAGGTTGTTGAAGTCGTGCGCGATGCCGCCCGTCAGCTTGCCGATGGCCTCCATTTTCTGGGCCATTGCGAGCTGTTCGCGCGCCTGCACCAGCTTTTCCTGGGCGTCACGCCGCTCGGTCGCGTCGCGGAGGATGTTGGCAAAGCCGAGCAGTTGTCCCTCGTCATCGCGGATCGACGCGACCGAGCCGGTGACGAAAAACGGCGTGCCGCTCTTCTTGATGCGCCATCCTTCGACGTCGTGTTTGCCGCGCTGGATGGCAAGTTCCAGCGCCCGGTTCGGATCGCCCGCGCGCCGCTCATCCGGCCGGTAAAACATCCCGAAATGCTTGCCGATAATTTCATCGGCGGAATATCCCATGATCTTCTGCGCGGCACTGTTCCAGCTCGCGACGCGCCCCGCCGTGTCGAGCACGAAAATCGCGTAGTCCACCACGCCTTCGATCAGGATCTCGAAATGACGCCGGGCGCTGTCGAGCGCGAGGTTCGTCTGCACGATGTTCTGGTTCAGCTGCTCCTGCTCGGAGAGCAAGCGCGCTTCGGTGCCCTGGCGTGTCGCAATGGCGGCCGCCAGAATGAGGGGCGGCACGGATACGCTCAGCGAGAGCACGAATAGGGCCAACAGTGCCCCGTTCACATCCGTTTTTGGAAACGGGCTGCTGCCCCCCGCAAAGCCCCACACGGCGGCCCCGCAAAAAACGAGCGCAGCGGTGGCAGCGTCGCGCCGGTTTCCCCGCAGGCCGGCCCACATCAAGGGGAGGACAACAAGGAACCCCAGCAG
>JBATYN010000302.1:0-1730 GCA_049674125.1 Pseudolabrys sp.
GCTCTCGTCGCAGGTCACGGCCGAACGTTTTCCTCGTAAGATTCGATGGCCATCGCCCCGACACCTAAGCAAAGAGCGATACCAATAACGACGCTAAAAAAGGTGATCCACATTGTCGCCTCCTCCATTAGCGCGCCCGGGCACGCAGGAAGTCCGGCGAAAGAAACGCACCAACCTCATTTCGGTTCCCCGGATTCGGTGCTCAGAGCCCAAATCGGATAGAGGACCGTAAATCGGCCAGTAATATGCGTAAATCGAGTTCCCGGAACTCCAAATGTATCCGGCGCAGCCATCGCTGAAGCTCTAGATGCGCGTCCGGCGGAATGGCACCCGCATCATTCATATTCGAATTCACGAATGAGAACGGGGGGTTCCCGATATACTTGCGAAGTCCCGGTGCCAGCACCGGCAGGTGCACGAGAAGAGGACTGCCGGCAGCTAGCGGATATTTGTCACGGTGCTGCGCAGGACCGAGCAGTTCGTTATGTACCGGCGCCAGCGTCGCCCACGCGAAGCGCTCGCGCAGGCTGCGATAGCCGTCAACCGACGTCTTGTCAGGCGTCACCGTGAATAGAATTGCAACGCCGATCGAATGGCGGCGCGCCTCCTCGACAAATCCAATCTCTTGAGCAACCGCGAAAAAGGACTCGAACGACTCATGTCCGAGATCGATAACCTTGGTAACGGTCTCGTCGGCAACCAGGCGATCGAACAAAGCCATCTGGCCGTTGATATCGCGCACGGTGGCCGAAGTCGTATGTTCAGGCAAAAACTGCGCGAGCGTTGGCTCGCCAGAATTGAGATCGAATGCTGCGACCGGGCGGGCTTCAGAGCGATGAAAATCTGTCAGGAGTCGCGCCAGCAACGTCTTGCCGACGCGTGGGCGTGGCGATGCGACAATGGTGATTGAACTGCGGAATGACATCACCTGACCGGACGCCGCCCGCTTGATCGGCGCAGCTGGATGTAGCGGCTAGCCGGCGACTTGGCGAACGTTGCTTTCCACCTTTGGCGAGACCAGATCGACCAGTTTCACGCGGTCGAACTCGCCCCACACATTGCCGAGCCAATGGCGGACATAACCGCGCAGAACGAACGAGTAGTTTGCCGCGTCGCCCTTGGCGCCTTTGTTACCGACAAACGAAACGAACGGAACGCTGGCGACTTCCACCTGCTCATAAGCCATCTCGTTGAGCTTCGGAATGACGATTTCCTCGGCACCCTTGATGCGCTTGAAATAGGAATTGTAGGTCGCCGGATCCCAGTCGAAGAACGTCGTGTTGTTGATGAAATTCTTCACCAGGAAATAGTTGGCATCACCGATCGTGCGGGCCGTCTCCGCGATCTCTTCGAGCGAGGCGATCGAGGGCCCGAGGATGTGGAATACGGCGAAGGTGATCTGTCCCTTCTTGGCCGATTCGAGAAAACCGATATCCGACAGTGCTTGAAGCGTCGACGAGAGCAGCCCCGCGCGAACATCGATCACCGTCACTTTGGCATCGGCGCTGCCCAGCGTGTCGAAGATTTTCATTTGATCGGGCACCGAGGTGACGTCCACAACCTCGGTCAACTCGGGATGAAATCGCTTGAGCGTGCCGCGCGGCGCTTCGGTATCGAAGGCCCGGATCGGCGTTTGATGCGCGCCAAAATAATCGATCAAGGTGCGGGCGACGGTGGTCTTGCCGACGCCCCCTTTATCGGCGCCAACGAGGATGACTGCTGGTCTGGCC
>JBATYN010000303.1:0-2753 GCA_049674125.1 Pseudolabrys sp.
ATCATCAACTATGCCGGCACACAGCGGCATCTCGGGTCCAACGACAACGAGGTCAATTTTCTTTTCCTTGGCAAATCCAATCACAGCCTTGTGGTCGGCAAGATCGAGAGCCACGCATTCGGCCTCTTGCGCAATGCCTGCATTGCCGGGCACGCAATAGAGCTTGTCGGTGAGCGGGCTCGCCGCCATTTTCCAGGCTAGCGCGTGCTCGCGTCCGCCGGAGCCGAGGATGAGAATGTTCATGACGTTCGCAGGCGGCCCTTTAGTGTGCGGTCGTTATTTGGTGTAGCATGTCACTTCACCCTCGCAAGAGATTCGACGGAAATGGTAGAGCCTGACCTTAATAACGTTGTGGAGTGGACTGTCTCGGAGCTTTCGGCGGCCCTCCGCCGCACGGTCGAAGACGCATACGGATATGTGCGGGTGCGCGGCGAAATCTCCGGCTTCAAGGGTCCATCGCCTTCCGGCCACGTCTATTTGCGCCTCAAGGACGATAAGGCGGTTTTGGAAGGCGTAATCTGGAAGGGGACCTATGGCCGCATGCGGGTAAAGCCGGAGGAGGGGCTCGACGTCATCGTGTCGGGCAAACTCACAACCTTCGCCGGGTCTTCGAAATATCAGATTGTGATCGACACGCTGGAGCTTGCGGGTATTGGCGCGCTAATGAAGCTTCTCGAGGAGCGCAAGAAGAAGCTTGGAGCCGAAGGCCTGTTCGATGAAGCGCGCAAGCAGCTGCTGCCCTTTTTGCCGAACGTCATCGGCGTGGTGACTTCACCGACTGGTGCCGTGATTCGCGATATTCTGCATCGTCTTGAAGATCGTTTTCCCCGTCATGTGCTCGTGTGGCCGGTGCGCGTGCAAGGTGAAACCTCGGCGGTAGAAGTCGCCAATGCTATTCGCGGGTTTAATGAGCTGCCGGAGCATGGTGCCTTGCCGCGGCCTGACCTCATTATCGTCGCGCGCGGTGGTGGCTCTTTGGAAGACTTGTGGTCATTCAACGAAGAAATTGTGGTGCGGGCAGTCGCTGCGAGCATGATCCCCCTCGTCTCTGCTGTCGGCCATGAGACCGATGTGACATTGATCGATTTTGCGGCGGACCGGCGGGCACCGACGCCGACCGCCGCGGCCGAAATGGCGGTGCCTGTGCGCGCCGAGTTGATGGCAACGCTCGCTGATTTCGGTGCCCGCAAACTTGCCTGCTGGCAACGCAATCTGGAGCGAAATCGAAAAGAACTCTATTTGCTTGCGCTCTCTCTGCCGGGGCTCGACGACCTTCTGGCAATCCCGAGGCAACGGCTCGATGCCTGCGCCGGCCGCTTGCCGCGTGCGCTTCGTGCCAATGCGCAGATTCACCACACACATTTGACACGCGGATCGTCGCGTCTGTCACCGCGGTTGTTGTCGCATCGGATTGACCGCTGCAAAGAGCAGACGACAGGCTTCGCTGATCGCGCCCGTCGTGCCTTCAAAATTTCCCGGGATCGCCGCATCCAGCGTCTGCGCAGCGCCGGGCAATTGCTGGCGGCATTTTCCTATCGCGGCGTGCTTGCGCGCGGGTTTGCCCTTGTCCGGGATGATAAGGGGCATCCTTTACGCTCAGCCCACGCAGTCGGCGGCGGGATGCGGCTCGATATCGAGTTTTCGGACGGCCGTGTCGGCGCAACTGCCGAAGGCGACCCCGCTCGGCAAGACACCGCAAAAGCCAAGCCGCGTCCACGTGGCGGCAAAGGTTCTGGCGGGCAGGGAAGCCTGTTCGGATCTTAGTTTGACAAGGGTTTCGCTCGGGCGAGCGAGCGGGTATCTTAGCTTGATAACTCGGCCCTAGATTGGAGACGCTTTTGCTCAATCGTTATGACCGCTCGTCGCCAATGAATGGCGAGGCAGAGGTAAAATATCTCGACGGCGATTTCCGGGTGGTGCGGCCGGGCGCGTTTGTGCGTTGCGCGGTAACCGGTGTGCCCATTCCGCTGGAAGAGCTCAAATACTGGAGTGTCGATTTGCAGGAAGCTTATGCTACGCCCGAGGCTGTCTTGCAGCGGTACGGGCAGCAAGTCTCGAAGCAATAGTGTGCTAATGCCGCAGCTTCGTCATCACAAGCCGGCGTAATTCATCGGCTTCTTTCACGGCCATCGTCACTGGGAGGGTGTGCGCGCGCGATAGCGCGTCGAGAATGCGTTCGCCCGCCATGCGCGCCCGGTCTTTCTCGGTCGTGAGCAGCGCGAGGCCACTGTGGTCGGCTTGCATGATGAGGTCCGCGGCGTCTTCGGCGGAATAGCGGTGGTGATCGGGAAATGCCCGCCGCTCGGTGATTGCTATGCCCGCGGCACTGGCGGTTTCGAAAAATTTTTCCGGATCTCCAATGCCCGCAAATGCGAGTACGCGACGCCCTTTGAGCTCCCTCACAACGGATGGATTGCACGCCAGATGACCGTGGAATATCGGCAAGTTTCGCTTACCGGCTTGTGCAATTACTTCGTCCGCGCCGGTGCCTTGGCCGACCACCAGCAACGCGTCGGTTTTCGCGAGCTGTGAGGTGAGTGGCGCACGCAGCGGTCCGGCGGGAAATATACAACCGTTTCCGGTTCCGCGACGCGCATCGACTACGCCAAGCGTGAAATCTTTCGTCAACGAAGAGTTCTGCAAGCCGTCATCCATGACTATGATGCTGGCGCCTTGCGCGCGTGCAAGCGCTGCGCCCGCCACCCGGTCGTGCGCGATGACGGCGGGTGCGGCGCGGGCGAGCAAAAGCGCCT
>JBATYN010000304.1:0-2157 GCA_049674125.1 Pseudolabrys sp.
GCCAACCCCGATCAGTTATTGCTATTCAAGCAAAACCAGATCGATGCGGTATGGACGGTCGAGCCCTGGGTATCGCGCCTGGAACTAGAGGCGGAGGGCGAAGTTCTCATCGATGACCGGCAGGCCATTACCACCGTCCTGGTCGCCCGGGCCGACCTGCTTGCAACCCAACAGGGGTTGGCGCGTAAATTGGTCGATGCACATCGGGAATTGACCGATTGGATCCTGGAGAATCCGGCTGAGGCAGAGCGGATGGCTCGGGAGGAGTTGGACGAGGAGATGCATACCAAGTTCTCGCCCGCACTGATTGCAAAAGCGTGGCGTCGGATTGTGGTAACCGGCGATGTAACGCTCGATTCTCTCAAGACATTCATGGCGAGCGCCCAGTCCGTGGGCTTCCTGCGTGGCGCACCGGACATTTCCCAACTCGTTGCCAACCCATGATCGCCAACGACGCCGAGCCACGGGCATCGCCTCCGGCCGAGCTCGTGGTCGAGGGCATCGACAAATGGTTTCGCACCGACCGTGCGACAACCCACGCAATCGAGGACATGAGTTTTCGTGTTGCGGGCGGTGAATTCGTCTGTCTGGTCGGGCCGAGCGGGTGCGGTAAATCGACGCTTCTGGACATTATCGCCGGGCTCACAACAGCGGACAGGGGCCGTGTGCTGGCCGATAGTCATCTTGTGCAGGGCCCGGGACGTCACCGGTTGGTGATGTTCCAGGAATCGGCGCTGTTTCCTTGGCTCAACGTATTCGGCAACGTCATGTTCGGCTTGCGTAGCAAATCTGAGTTGAGCAATCGCCAACGCCGCGCGATCGCCGAATATCATCTCGCACTGGTCGGCCTGGAGAAATACAAAAAAGCTTACGTCCACGAACTGTCGGGCGGCATGAAGCAACGCGTCGCGCTGGCGCGGTCGCTGGCGCCCGATCCACGTGTACTGCTGATGGACGAGCCGCTGTCGGCACTCGACGCGATCACACGCGAGCAACTCTGTTACGATATTCAGGACATCTGGCAGAGGCGGCGCAAGACGATCGTTCTCGTCACCCACGACGTGCGCGAAGCAGTGTGTTTCGCCGACAGAGTTCTCCTGCTATCGCCTAGTCCGGGCAGAATCCGCGAGGAATTTCGGATCCCGCTACCGCGCCCGCGTGACATCAACAGCCCCGAGCTCGCTCATATTGCACAGCGGATCACGGTGGCTCTGAAAGGCTACCTCGGTGAGACGCACGAGGCGGCCGAATGAGGCGCGCACTTGTCGCCGTCACATTTTTCCTGCTGTTGATCGGGCTCTGGCAGCTGGCAACTCTGAGTGGACGATGGTCGCCTGTTTTGCTGCCTTCACCCGCAATGGTTTGCGAATATTTATGGGGCGCGCTGCGAGACGGTTCACTCACGGAAGCGGTTGAAGTGACTCTCAGGCGGCTGCTCATCGGCTACGCGATTGGTGTCGTTATCGGGTTGCCGCTCGGTCTCCTGACCAGTACCTCCGACTATTTTGAGGACACGATCGGCGCGTTGGCCCTCGGGCTGCAGACCTTGCCGAGCGTGTGCTGGGTTCCGCTTGCGCTGCTCTGGTTCGGCCAGACCGAGGCTGCCATGTTGTTCGTCGTCGTCATGGGGACGGTTTGGTCCGTGGTGATCGCCACTGATACCGGTGCGCGCACAATTCCTCCGATCTATGCCCGGGCCGCGCGCACGATGGGGTCGGAAGGATTCGACAAGTGGACAAGGGTGATCCTGCCGGCGTCGCTCCCGTTTGTGGTCAGCGGGATGAAGCAGGGCTGGGCGTTCGCCTGGCGCTCACTCATGGCTGCGGAGATATTTGTCACCATTCTTACCGGCTTCGGCCTTGGCCATTTGCTTCAATACGGCCGCGAATTGAGTGCGATGGATCAGGTGATCGGCGTGATGGTGGTGATCGTGGTCATCGGGTTGATCGCGGACAAGGCGCTATTTTCGCCCTGGGAGCGATTTCTGCATCGGCGCTGGGGCACGGGATTGAAATAGACACCCGGCACGCCCCGTCCTTCGAGACGGGCGCTGCGCGCCCTCCTCAGGATGAGGCGAATTGAGGTGTTGACTTTAATCCTACACTGACTATAGTCCTATTTGTTCGATCCACCAGAGGGCGCTCTCATGAGGCGTCA
>JBATYN010000305.1:0-3958 GCA_049674125.1 Pseudolabrys sp.
CGCTTGTCGCGGGCTTCCACGTCTTATAACGCTTGATAAAGGAAAGGCGTGGATGGCCGGGACAAGCCCGGCCATGACCGACAATGGCCAGAAAACTTACAGGGCTGGTTGTCATCGCCACCCATAATCCGGGCAAGCTCACCGAGATGCGCGAATTGCTCGCGCCTTACGGCATCGCCACACAATCGGCGGGCGAGCTCGGACTGCCCGAGCCGGAAGAGACCGGCAAAACCTTCGCAGCCAATGCACGCATCAAAGCAACAGCAGCGGCGCGCGTGAGCGGCAGCGCGGCCTTTGCCGATGATTCCGGTCTGGTCATCGATGCCCTCGATGGCGATCCCGGCATTCACTCCGCGCGTTGGGCGGGCCCGGACAAGGATTTCCGCGCTGCCATGAATCGCATTCAATCGTTGCTAATCGAGCGCGGCGCGAGGCCGCCCGAGCAACGCCGCGCGCATTTCATCGCCGCGCTGTGTCTCGCCTGGCCCGACGGGCACCTTGAGGAATTCGAAGGACGCATTGATGGTGTCGTTGTTTGGCCCCCGCGTGGCGACAAAGGCTTCGGCTACGATCCGCTTTTTCGTCCTCACGGATTTGATCGAACGTTCGGCGAGATGAGCGCGGAGGAAAAGCACGGACTGCCGCCGCGAGGGCAAGGCTTGTCACATCGCGCGCGAGCGTTCATGAAGCTGGCCCGGGCGTGTTTATCCAGAACTTGAGCTTGTTCCCGATCGTTACAATCTTAATCAACTGTTGCCGGCAAGATCGGTTATACGCTAGCTGCCGTGCATCCCGCGGCCTATGATACTTAACATGAGTTTAACAACTCCGTTCGCAGTTTATGTGCACTGGCCGTTTTGCCTGTCGAAGTGCCCGTATTGCGACTTCAACAGCCACGTGCGTCATGGCGGCATCGACGAGGTACGATTTCTTCGCGCCTATGAAACTGAAATCGCCGCAACTGCCGCTCGTGCACGCGGCCGCACAGTGTCGAGCATTTTCTTCGGCGGCGGTACGCCGTCGCTGATGCAGCCCTCATCGGTGCAGGCGATCCTCGATTGCATCGCCAAGCATTGGACGGTTGCGCCGGATGTCGAAGTCACGCTGGAAGCAAATCCAACCAGCGTCGAAGCAACGCGCTTCCGAGGTTTCCGCGCCGCCGGCGTCAATCGTGTGTCGCTTGGCGTGCAAGCACTTAACGATGCTTCACTGAAAGAGCTTGGCCGCTTGCACACTGCGCAAGAGGCTCTCGACGCAGTTGCAGTCGCCCGCTCGATTTTTGACCGTTATTCGTTTGACCTGATCTACGCCCGGCCACACCAGACAACCGAGGCCTGGGCAGCCGAATTGAAGCGCGCCATTGCCGAAGCGGCGGAACATCTTTCGCTCTATCAATTGACCATCGAGCCAGACACGCCGTTCTTCGGCCTGCACAAGGCCGGCAAAATTGCCGTTCCTGACGAAGATCTCGCGCGCGATCTCTACGATATGACGCAGACCATCTGCGCCAGTGCCGGGTTGCCGGCTTACGAGATATCCAACCATGCGCGGTCTGGTGCGGAATGCCGGCACAATCTGGTTTACTGGCGCGGGCACGACTACGCGGGCGTCGGACCGGGCGCACACGGGCGGCTAACGATCGATGGCCGGCGCGTTGCGACCGCCACCGAGAAACGGCCGGAAGCCTGGTTGATGCGCGTCGAAGACAACGGCACCGGCCTGACGATCGATGAAAAGCTCACGCCGGGTGAAGCCGCCGACGAATACCTGCTGATGGGTTTGCGGCTCGCCGAAGGCATCGATCCCGAGCGTTACAGCGTGTTGTCCGGCCGCGCGCTCAGCCCGAAGCGCATTTCGATCTTGCGCGAGGAAGGCGCCGTGGAAACGACGGCCGATGGCCGTCTCCGCGTAACACAGAGCGGATTCCCGCTGCTCGACGCGGTGGTCGCGGATCTCGCTGCTTAAATTTATGTCCCCGGCGCAAATGAATGCGGAGCCGGGCTCACCACTTGGCCACCGGACGGCGTTACGCGCAGTACGGCCAGGCCACGTTCGTTCGGTCCATCAGGACGAAAACGGAAAACACCGTCGATTCCTGCGAATCCCGATGCGTTGGTCAGCACCGCCTCGCTGAAGCGCTGCTGCGGATTCTGTGTTTTCACAAGCGCTGCGACCAGCGCGACTGCATCATAGGAGAGCGTCGCGGTGCGCACCGGATCTTGTCCATAGCGCGCGCGATAGCGTCCCGAGAAATTCCGAAAGCCCGTCGATTCCGGCGCCGCGTACCAGCCGCCATCGAGGGCAGGGGTCGAGAAGATGCGAGGATCGTCCCATAGTCCGGTCCCGAGCAATTGTTCACGCTTGAGATTGACGCCGGCGGCCGTCAGCGCCTGCACGACTTGCGGCACGGCATCGGCGCCGTCGGGAATGAAAATACCGTCCACCTGGTTCGCAGCCTGCCCCACGCGGCGCGCAGCGTCGGCTATTCTACTCGCGTCACTCGGATATTTTTCCAGCGCCAATACGCGGCCGCCGCGGCGGGACACTTCTTGCTGGAATGCCGCTTCCACAACTGTGCCGTAGGCATTGTCCGGCAACAGAGCCGCGAAGGATCGTTTGCCGCGCGAGATCGCAAAATCAACGATCCGGCGTACATCTGTCTCCGGCAGGAAGCTCAGTAGATACACGCCGCGCCCGGCGACGCTGGCATCGGTGGAGAACGCGATCACCGGAATGTTGCGCGAGCGCGCGACCTGGCCGACCGCGCTAACCGATTGCGCAAACAGCGGACCGATAATGATTTCGGCGCCTTCGCTAATCGCCTGCTGGGCCGCGGATTGCGCACCTTGCGGGGTGCCGCCATCGTCTTTTACCAGCAGCTGGATATTCGGGCTTTTGAACTCGGCGAGCGCCATTTCGGCCGCGTTCTTCATCGATAGCGCGGCCACGCCAGCATTGCCTTGCGCAGACAACGGCAGCACGAGGCCGACGCGGACCTGCCCTTCGCCGATGGGTGCGGTTGTTACCTGGTCGCCCGGCTCGGGAAGGGCCGGCGCACCGCCACCGAATTGGGTCGTGCAAGCCGCTAGTACCAGCGCTGTCGCTGCGACGGATAAAACTGTGCGCGTGTCGCGCCACACACACATCAATGTCCCCTCCTCACGCGACTTCCCCGACATAGTCGCTCCCCACGCGACGGCTCGGTGTCAGTCGTAACCGGTATCCCCGATTTTGTCGCGCAAAAGTTAAAGGTATGAAGGACCGAAAGAATCTGCCGCCGATGACGCGCGAAACGTGGCCGTCTAGAGTGCCGTTTATGGCGAATGACAGCACAGCGCGGCCCCGCCGTTATGCCCCATTCGGCACAGCGATCGAGGCTGCAAAAGCCGTACCTGGCCTTTATCTCGTCGCCACGCCAATCGGGAACTTGGGCGATATCAGCTTACGTGCCCTGGAACTACTCGCAGGCGTCGATGTCATTGCCTGCGAGGATACCCGTGTTACCCGCAAGCTGACCGAACGTTACGGCATCGCAACGCCGCTCACGGCGTACCACGAGCATAACGCCGCCGAAGCGCGGCCGAAGTTGCTCGCTCGCCTTGCGAACGGCCAAGCGGTCGCGCTGGTGTCGGACGCGGGCACGCCGTTGGTCTCGGATCCCGGCTACAAACTGGTGCGGGCGGCTCACGACGCCGGCCACGCTGTAGTTGCAATTCCGGGAGCATCAGCCGTCCTTACGGCCTTGTCAGTCGCGGGGTTGCCGACCGATCGATTTTTCTTCGAGGGTTTCCTGCCGCCCAAACAAGCGGCGCGGCAGAAGCGCATTGCGGCGCTTGCCAATATTCCCGCAACCCTCGTGTTATTCGAAAGCGGGCCGCGGATTGCTTCAACGACCGCCGACCTTGCCGCAGCGCTTGCGCCGCGCGAGGCCGCGATCTGCCGCGAGCTTACAAAGTTG
>JBATYN010000306.1:0-1617 GCA_049674125.1 Pseudolabrys sp.
GTTCGAACGCTGTCGGAGTCCGGATTGATGATGCTGTTCATCGGCGCCGCGGTCTTGCTGACGACGGTGCTCATCGTGCTCGTAGTCGGCCATCTGCTTATGAAGATTCCCCTCGACGATCTGCTGGGGGTTGCCTCTGGCGCGACGGGTAATCCTGCAATCCTGGTTTATGCGGCACGCATGGCACCCACGGAGCGGCCCGATATCGGCTATGCCATGATCTTCCCTTCAATGACCATCGTAAAAGTGATCGCCGTGCAGATCGTCGGCATCCTGTTCGGCGTTGGAACGGGCTGATGGAAGATCGTCCGCTGGACGCAGGGGTCGCTGAAATACCCCAGACGATAACGTTTGACGCGATCATGCCCGCAGCCATCGCGGTGCGCGTCGAAGCGAGCGGCGTGCAAAGGGCGTCTCTCGACCCGGTGACCTTGTTTGTGCTGAGCATTTTGGGTGGCGCGTTCATCGGCTTTGGTGCCGTCTTTGCGACCACCATCAGCGCCGGAAGCGTTCTTGCCGTCGGCCCCGACGGGGTGGCTATCTTTTCTGCGGCTTTGCCTTATGGCGTGGTACGCCTCCTGACCGGGCTGGCTTTCACGCTAGGGCTGATCCTGATCGTGGTTGGCGGCGCCGAGCTTTTCACCGGCAACAATTTGATCGTCATTGCCTGGGCCAGCGGCAAGGTTAGGACGCGCGACGTTATGCTCAACTGGATCATCGCTTTCGGCGGCAATTTCATCGGCGCATTTCTCACCGCCGTGCTCATGTTTCAAACCACCCAGTACACATTCGGTGCCGGCGCGGTCGGCTTGACGGCCTTGACCACGGCGAATGCCAAAGCATCGCTCGACTTTGTCCCAGCGCTCGCCTTGGGCATCATGTGCAACGCATTGGTATGCCTGGCCGTATGGATGTGCTTCGCCGCGCGGACGACCGTCGACAGAATATTCACGATCATCCCGCCGATCACGGCCTTTGCCGCGGCCGGCTTCGAACACTGCATCGCCAACGCCTATTTCATCCCAATGGGGCTATTCATCAAGGCGGGCGCTCCGGCGTCGTTCTGGAGTTCGATCGGCAAGAGTGCTTCCGATTTTCCGGCGCTGACATGGCAAAATTTTTGGATTGGAAATCTCCTCCCGGTCACGATCGGCAATTTGGTCGGAGGCACCGTCATGGTCGCCGCGGTGTATTGGTTCGTATATTTGCGAAAGAGACGACATCAATGATTCATCACGTTGAACCGCCCCGGTAACCCCGGAGGCTATTTGGTTTGAGTCACGCGGCGATCGGCTGTTCCTCCACGGCGGCATAGTAGGCAGCTTCGGCCTCGGCGGGCGGGATGTTGCCGATGGGCTCGAGAAGTCGCCGATTGTTGAACCAGTCAACCCATTCGAGCGTGGCGTACTCGACGGCGTCGACAGAGCGCCAAGGGCCGCGCCGGTGGATGACCTCGGCCTTGTAGAGGCCGTTGATCGTTTCGGCCAAGGCATTGTCGTAGCTGTCGCCGACGCTCCCCACGGAGGGTTCGAGGCCGGCCTCGGCGAGGCGCTCGGTGTATTTGATCGATACGTATTGCACGCCGCGATCGCTGTGATGGACGAGCCCGCTGCCGGA
>JBATYN010000307.1:0-2369 GCA_049674125.1 Pseudolabrys sp.
GTGCGGACCTCGAGCAGCGCGTGCGGCGTCACGGCCTTGCCGAGATTGGGGAAGGTGGCATAGGCGCCCGTGTGGTCGATCACGGTGACTTCGTCGGCGCCGATCGGCAGCGATGGCGTGTCGGGTAGCGGCGTGCGGATGCCCATGTCGTGCGCAGTTTTGACAATGCGTGCCCGCCCGACCTTCGCGTTGCCGTCGCCGATTGTAATCGACAGTTTCACCGCGACAGTGTTGATCGAATGCGTAAGCGCCTGGATCAGCTGCATCGATCCGGAATAGCCGTGGCCATAGTTATGCGGACACCAGTTGCCGATACACACGGGCCCGTCGACCACGATCGATGTGGGCTTCATGCCGTGTTCGAGCGCGGTGGCGTAGACATAGGGCTTGAATGAAGACCCGGGCTGGCGCATCGCGTCGGTCGCGCGGTTGAACTGGCTCGCACCGTAGTCGCGGCCGCCGACCATGGCGCGCACGGCACCGTCGACATCCATGAGCACCGCAGCCGCTTGTTTTGCGTGATATTCCTGGCCGTATTGCCGCAACGAGCTCTCGATTGCGGAGTCAGCGGCGTTTTGCAGGTTGGTGTCGAGCGCGGTGCGCACCACAAACACGCGTTCGCTCATTGATTTCGGGAAGGTGTCGACGAGCTTCTTCATCTCGTCAAAGGCCCAATCGAGATAATAGTTGGCGGCGCGGTCGTCGCGGCGATCGACCGGCGTGGCCGGATGGCGGCGGGCGCCGAACACCTGGCCTTCGGTCATCATGTTGGCTTCGACCAGGTTATCGAGCACAACGTTCGCGCGCGCGCGCGCCGCAGGCAGGTTCACGTGCGGCGCGAATTTCGTCGGCGCCTTGAACAGGCCGGCCAGCATCGCGGCTTCGGCAAGGTTCACATCGCGTGCCGATTTGTTGAAATAATACTGCGCGGCCGCGTCGACACCGAAGGCGCCGCCGCCCATATAGGCGCGGTCGAGATAAAGCTTGAGGATTTCGTTTTTCGTCAGCCGCGCCTCAAGCCACATCGCAAGGAACGCTTCCTTCACCTTGCGCTCGAGCGTGCGCTCGTTGTTGAGAAACAGATTTTTCGCAAGCTGCTGCGTGATGGAGGAGCCGCCCTGCACAACGCCGCCCGCCTTCGTATTGGCGACCAAAGCGCGCGCGGTGCCCGCAATGTCGATGCCGAAATGCTCGTAGAAGCGCCGGTCCTCGGTCGAGAGCACCGCCTTGATCAGGTGATCGGGGAACTGATCGAGCGGGATCGAGTCATTATGCTTGATGCCGCGCGAGCCCACCTCGTTGCCGTAGCGATCGAGAAACGTCACCGCCAGCTCGGACTTCTTGAGCCAGTCGTCGTCCGACGTTTCGCGGAAGGCCGGCACCGCGAGCGCCAGGATCACCACCAGGCCGACGGTGCCGAGCGTTGCGCCTTCCGACACGAGCTCGTTGAGCCCGCGCCGCCAGCCGGAGACGTGAAAGCGATCCATGAACGTGGAAAAGCGCTCATAGGCCTCGCGCGTGCCGGAGGCGCCGCGAAACAGGCTGAAATCGATCCATGCATCGAGCCCGAGCAGGAACCGCTTGATGGCCGGCTTCCAATGGTCGGGGAAAGGGTTGCGCAAAGTTCTGCCGATCGTGCTGTTGCCCCGGGCGGGACGCCGGGCGAGCCGAATTTAGCCGATCGGATAACCCGCGGCCAATGCCACGGATCCGCCCGGCTGGAACCATGATGAACGAAAATTGCGGTGAAAAATGGCCGAAATCAGCCGGATACCGCCTCCTGTGCACCGTTACGGACCCTGACGGAACCCGTTTGAGGGTCTACAAGGGGCAACGTTTCAGGATTCCCGCGCAAGGACCCCGCGCAATGGCCGACCCGCAAGCCCCGTTCTGGCGCCGCAAGACGATGTCGCAGATGACGCGTGCCGAATGGGAGAGCCTGTGCGACGGCTGCGGCCGCTGCTGCCTCAACAAGCTGATCGACGAGGACACCAACGCGACGGTGTACACCGATGTGAGCTGCAAGCTGCTCGACTGCCAGAGCTGCCGTTGCAGCGACTATGCGCACCGGCAGGCCAAGGTGAAGGATTGCGTGCGGCTCACCCCGCGCAATGTGCGGCGGCTCAAGTGGCTGCCGCCGACCTGCGCCTACCGGCTGGTGGCGGAGGGCAAGGATCTCGCCTGGTGGCACCCGCTGGTGTCGGGGAGCCCCGAGACGGTGCACACGGCCGGCATCTCGGTGCGCGGACGCGTGGCGGCGAGCGAGAAGGATGTGCCGGACGAGAAGCTCGAGGAATACATCGTGAGCTGGCCGGGCAAGTGGCCCAAAGGGGCGCGGAGGCGGGCCGTCAAACGAGAAAAATGAGGAC
>JBATYN010000308.1:0-2137 GCA_049674125.1 Pseudolabrys sp.
TTTTTCAAAATGGCAGTCCTGCGCCGCGCGCATGATCCCGAAAAGTGGTGACCGGTTTTCGGACAAGATCATGCGCAAAAAATGAGGCGCGATTGTCAGAAATGTAGTCTTAAGAACTCGGCTTCGCCAGTTATTCGGCGGCCGAGATTTTGGCGGCTTTTTTCGCCGCCTTCTTGCGTGGCTTGGCGGCTTTCTCACCCGCATCCGCCGTTTCGGCGGCTTTCTTTTTGCGGCCCTTCGGCGCTTCCGATGCCTCGCCCGCCTTCTTGCGGCCGGCCGCGCGCCGCGGCTGTGAGCAGAGCTGGTCGGCGCGGGCATCGAGCAGCACGATCGCCTCGGTCAAGGTGATCGTCTCCGGCGTCTTATCGCCGGTGATCGTTGCATTGATTCCGTTATGGCTCACGTAAGGCCCGTAACGGCCATTCTTGACGACAACCGGGCCGCCTTGATCCGGGTGTTCTCCCAAAACCTTGCCGGGGTCGGCGCCGAAGCGGCGGCCCTTCGCGGGGTTGGCTTTCTTCTCGGCGACCAGCGTGACCGCGCGGTTGAGGCCAATGGTGAGCACATCGTCGCCATCTTCCAGGTTCGCATAGGTCTTGCCGTGCTTGACGTAAGAACCGAACCGTCCGATCCCGGCGAGAATTGGCTCGCCGTCCTCGGGAGACAGACCGACTTCGCGGGGCAGAGCGAGCAAACCGAGCGCTTTTTCGAGATCGATGTCGTCGGGCGAAACGCCTTTCGGAACGCTGGCGCGTTTGGGCTTCTCGACTTCCTGTTTCTTCTCGCCCTTCTTTCGCTTCGGCGGCTTGATCTGCTCGCCGAGCTGCAGGTAGGGCCCGAAACGGCCGCCGCGCAGTGTCACTTCAAGACCGGAGACCGGGTCTTCGCCCAACACCTTTTTGCCCTGAACGCCGTCGGCATTGGGTGTGATCTGCCGCGTGAAACTGCAGTCCGGATAGTTCGAGCAGCCGACGAAGGCGCCGAAACGTCCGGTCTTTAGCGAAAGCTGGCCGGTTTCGCATTGCGGGCATTTCCGTCGGTGCACGCCATCCGTGCGTTCCGGGAAAATATGCGGCTCGAGCAAATCGTTGAGCGCGTCGAGCACAACGCGATTACGCACTTCCTTGATCTCGTTGACGGAACCGACGAACTGCTCCCAGAATTCAGCGAGCACGGCGCGCCATTCGATGTTGCCAGCTGAAATTTCGTCGAGCTTTTCTTCGAGGCTGGCTGTGAAATCGTATTCGACATACCGCGTGAAGAAACTTTCAAGGAAAGCGACGACAACGCGGCCTTTGTCTTCCGGAATGAGACGCTTCTTGTCGATGCGGACATAGCCGCGGTCCTGCAGCACCTGCAGAATGGAGGCATAGGTCGAAGGACGGCCGATGCCGAGCTCTTCCATTCGCTTGACCAACGCAGCTTCTGAAAAGCGCGGCGGCGGCTCGGTGAAATGCTGCGACGAGGCGATCGCCTGCTTGTTGAGTAACTCGCCTTCCGACATCGCCGGCAGACGGCGCGACTCGTCGTCGTCGGCTGTTTCGTCCTGGCCTTCCTGGTAGAGAGTCAGAAAGCCGTCGAATTTCACCACCTGTCCGGAAGCGCGTAATTCAATGTTCCGCGATCCCGCCGTGGCAACGATATCTACGGTGGTGCGCTCGAGCTCCGCGGATTCCATCTGGCTTGCGATCGCGCGATTCCAGATCAATTCGTACAGCCGCGCCTGATCGCGATCGACATATTTTGCGACTTCTGCGGGCGTGCGGCTGGCGCTGGTCGGGCGCACGGCTTCGTGGGCTTCCTGCGCATTCTTCGATTTGTTGTGATACTCGCGCGGAGACGCGGGAACGTACTCCTTGCCGTAGTTGCGTCCCAGCATGGTCCGGATGTCGGCAATCGCCTCCGGCGCCATGTCGATGCCGTCGGTCCGCATATAGGTGATCAAACCTGTGGTGTCGCCGTCGAGCTCCACGCCTTCGTAGAGACGCTGCGCGAGACGCATGGTGATCGCCGGAGCGAATCCGAGCTTGCGGCTCGCCTCTTGCTGCATCGTTGATGTGGTGAAGGGCGCTGGCGGGTTGCGGCGGGCAGGCTTCGCCTCCACACTGGCAATCTTGAAGGTCGCGACCTCGAGGTC
>JBATYN010000309.1:0-3007 GCA_049674125.1 Pseudolabrys sp.
GCCGGAACGCAAATCTGCCGGCTGCTTCCGCCGCGGTGACCAATGCTTCGCAGCGTGGCGATGTGTACAAGATGCAAGGCAATGTGTTCACGATTTCCTTCGCAGCAAGGTAGAAATACAACCACCAGCTCAGGGAAACGAGTACCACGACCGCCCCGCCGAATTTCATCCAGAATGCAGGGTCAGCATCGACCAGCTTGCGGGTTGGCGGAGCGATCTCGTCGAGGCCCAGCTGGTTTGCCTCCGGCCCGAGCTGTGTCACGGACACGGCGGCAATGAGAAGAAGGACGGCGAGGCAAGCAAAGACCGTCGTGAGGCCGTAGGTCTGCTGGATCAAGAGGATCGACGGTACGATGAACGCCGTGGCGAGACGTCCCACGCCCGCCGCCCAACCGAACCCGGAAGCGCGTGCGTTGGTAGGAAACACTTCTGACGCGAAGATTTGCATCGAGTTTCCGGCGACCTGAACGAAGAAGATCATGACGAAGCCGGCGACCAGCAGGTAGGTGTCGCTTGTCGCATTGGCGAACACGATCGCCATGATGCCCGCGCAGACGAACGCGGCGACCGACGTTTTCTTGCGCCCGAATTTGTCGAGCGCGTACATCATGAACAGGCTCGCGCACGGCACCGCCAGCGTCATGCCGAAGGTGTAAGTCAGCGATTTGGTAATCGTGAATCCCTTCTCGGTCATGATGTTGGGCAGCCAGGTGCCCAGACCGATCGCGGTGCCAAAGAACGCCGAGAAGCAGATCATGCCGGCGATGACGCGCGTCGGGAACATTTTGAACACGACGGCGAATGGATCGCTCTTGTTGTCGCTCGCGACGCTCGTCGCAAGTTGCTCTTTCGGTCCAGCAATCCCCAGGCGAGTCAGGACATCGAGGGCCTCTTTGCCGCGGCCGTGCGTCGCCAAATAACGAGGCGACTCCGGCAGCGCAAATCGGAAAACCCAGACAAGAAGCGCACCGATGCCGATAACGATCCACACACCACGCCAGCCGATCTGATCGCGGAAGAAGAGTGTGAACAGGGAGGCGATTGGCCACACGCAGGCGCCGCCGATGAAGTGCACGATCGCCAGGATGCGGCCGCGGATTGCCTTTGGCGCATATTCGCCCGCATAGGCAAATGCGAGCGGCTGTTCGCCGCCGAGACCGAGCCCCGCGATGAAACGGCATACCATGAGCCAAAATACGCTCGGCGCCAGTGCGCCAAGAATCGTGAACACGCCGAACACCAGCAGGTTGAACTGGTAGACTGTCTTGCGGCCCCACCGGTCGCTGAATTCGCCCTGACCAGCCGCCCCAATAAACATGCCGAAGACGGTCGCGGCGCCGACGAAGGCAAGCTCGGGTCCAGTTCCAAATTTTGTTGCGAGCATGTCCGGGATCAGTGATCCCAGGACGATCAAATCAATGACGTCGAAGAAATAACCGGCCGCGATCAGCGCAATCACCTTCACGTGGAGCGGCGATATCTTAGCGTCATCCAATGCGTTGCCGACGAATCCTTCAATGGTCTGAGCCACGGCGTTGCCTCCCTATGCCAGTTTCTATTTCGTGTTTGACCAGCCGACATTAAGATGAGCCACAAATCGGTTATTGGCCAGCCTAATCGCGCACGCTGTGTCCAACACACGACCGGGTTACCGCACTGCAGTTTCGACCGGTGAAAACCGGATGCTGAGGACGGACCTGGGATTTGAACGTCATTCCGCGCAGGATGTCTTCGATCAGACTAGGAAATTAAGCCGTACCTCGCTCGTACCTTCGCGGAACTTCGTCAGCCTCTTTTTTGTCCACTGTTGCGCCGCGGTCATAGAGACCGTGACAATGACTCCATATGGTGGATTCGAGCGGGCGTGGGGACGCTTGGCTTGGAGCGGTCGCTAGTCAGGCAGAAAGCCACACCTGCAGCGGCTGCGACCGCTTCGTATTAATCGCGACAGTAAAGATCTCCATCCCTTGTCGGAACGACAAATCTGACAAGTCGATACACGTGTGAATGCCGGGAAGATACAAACTGCACACGGGGAGTTCGATGAGAATATTTTTGCCGATAGCGGCCTTTTCTCTCGTTGCATTTTTGTGCCCGGCCGCCGTTGCCGAAACGTCGGAAGAGCGGCAGGCGTGCATAGGCGATGCGTTCAGAGTGTGCTGGGCCGCCATTCCAAATCGCGACGACGTCCTCCATTGCCTGGTGACGAATAAGAGCCGCATCAGCGACGATTGTCGCGCCGTTTTGGACAGGCATGCGCATTCACATCGGGTCATGCGATCGCGGCGGGCCATGCGCTCAGAGTAGTTTCAGTTTGGCGCCTTGGTCATTAATTTTCATGGCCATTCGGGGCCTTAGGCGCCTGTGGCCAAATTGGCACAGACGTTGGTATTCAAAGACATTCCGCACAGCCCGCGTATCTGACGAGAACGCCGACCGGTATCTTTTGGGTTGGCGTAAGTTTGCGGTGGGGCCTGCTCATGCGTCAATTCTCAATCGCGGCAATTGCTGTTGCATCGGCAATCGCGTTTACCCAAATCACGTTAGCGGCTGACCTGCCGGTCAAAGCACCGGTAGCGCCGATTGCATCTCCGGATTGGACTGGCTTTTACATTGGCCTCAATACCGGCGGCGGCGTTGGCACAGGTTCAGTATCGCAGGACGCGGTGTTTAGCTCTCCGGCGGAGGGCACAAGCGGACTTCTGAACAGCGCTGGCCGCTACTCGCCGTACGGATGGGTCGTTGGCGGTCAACTCGGGTACAACAAACAAATATCGTCCTGGGTTGTTGGCGTAGAGGCCGATTGGCAATGGGCGTCGCAAAAGGCTGGCTCAAGCGCTTGTACTCCGCCGGCGGCGCTTGCATTTTTCGGCGCGGGAGCTAATGGCTTTGGCTATTGTTTGGCAGCAGACCAAAAGCTGACCAACTTTGGTACAGCGCGCGCACGCGGCGGTATTCTGACCAATGAAAATTTGCTGTGGTACCTGACCGGCGGTCTCGCGTGGGG
>JBATYN010000310.1:0-5039 GCA_049674125.1 Pseudolabrys sp.
GTACAATTAGAGGCACCCGAGGAAATTCAGTTCGCGGCGGATCGTGCCATACTCGTTGCTCTTGTCATCAATGAATTGGTATTGAATGCCGGAAAACACGCATATCCCAATTCTTCAGGCGCATCAATTTGGGTGCGAGTTGTTCGAATGGAAAACGACCTCATTCAAATATCTGTCCGTGATGAAGGAGTCGGCTTGCCTGCTGGCTTTGACCCGTCGACAAGCAAGCGGCTCGGCTCGCGCTTGATTAATGCGCTGGCGAAGCAGTTGGGAGCCGAGCTGACGCGGCCCGTTTCCGCCATTGGCGCCAATTGTATGTTGCTTATTCCATTGGGGACGGCTGCTACAAACTGATCACCCCATGCGCGATATGATGTCCGCTTTTGACCCAAAGCGGACATTAGGCTCGCGTCACGACCAGAGAGCCAGCGGCTTCGGCGCGGCGCTATTTCTGATTTTCTATCCAGTCAATTGGGGGAATTGCATCAACGACCTTAGCGTCGTCGGGGCTCCAGGAATGTTCGGTCCTGCAAAAAGGGCAGAGTGCCTTACGAATAGGATTGTCCAGCCGCGCCAAAGTATCCCAGTCCGCCTGAATGCCGGTGGAGAACTCGCGACCGGTGTTTGAACACTTGATAACCAGCACGCCCATAAATAGGGCCCTCTTTCCCGCAGCCGCAAATCACAGTGCAGTCGGACGCTGTTAAGTCCATGTGCCATTTGTCCCGATGTCTGCTGTTGGCGCTTAGCGGACATCCGTCTTTGCACTGCACATGTCCGCTTTTGACCCAAAGCGGAAATCCGACGCCTCATTTGCTTTAAGTCGATTTTGGTGAATGAAACGGCGACGCGACCGACGTTGGTAACATCGGCCGCGCCTCGTTGAGACTGACAAGATGTGACTATCTATTTCTCTACACAGACGGTCTTGATCTGCTTCTCGGCGTCGGTTTGGGTCTTGAAGGCTGCCGGACCAACCTGGATCCAGGTCGTTTCGGTCGGGCGCGTTTCAACGACTTTGCACTTCTTCGTCGCCTTCTCCTGAACAATGTAATAGTCGGCGCTGGCCGTAGACATTAGAAGTCCTACGGCGGCAGTCGCCAGAGCAATTTTCTTGAGCATGCGTTTCCTCCTCTGGTGGACGCCCCGGATAAACCGATAAGTCGGGTTAGGTTCCAAAATGCATGCAGGATGAAAGCTGACATGTGGTCCCAAGTCGAATTGAGAACCACGATCAAAAACGGACAAGGTGTGTCAAATGACATGCAGGAACGAAAGACGTCTGCCGCCCGTTGATCCTTCACTGCAAATCAACAGTGAGGAAAAATCTATGAGCAATCCAAACCAAGACAATCAGAACCAGCAACAGCAGGGTGGCCAGCAGGATCAAGGTGGTCAGCAAGGAGGCCAGAACAAACCCGGCCAAGGTGGTCAGCAGCAGGGCGGGCAGAACAAACCTGGTCAACAAGGTGGTCAGCAACGCTGATCTAAAATCAAAGGCCCGGCGCTTAAACGCCGGGCTTTTCCTTATTGGAAGGTACAGCGCATTAATTTTGACATATGCGCACGGGGGCGAACCGACGGAAACAAAATGCGATGAGATCGTTGGCCAATGTGCGATCGCTGGTGGGCGCTTCCGAACGCGAGGACATTCATGACAACAACATCATCTTTAGAGACAAAAGAAACAACATCCTTGATAGCTAGCGACAAGGTTGAAGGCACGGCCGTGTACGGTGCTGACCAACGAAAAATCGGCTCACTTGAACGGGTAATGATCGACAAGATCAGCGGAAAGGTGGCCTATGCGGTCCTGAGCTTTGGCGGCTTCTTGGGCATGGGTGAAGACTACTATCCCATGCCGTGGTCGACTCTGAAATACGACACGAAACTCGGCGGCTATCTTGTCAATCTGACCAAGGATCAACTCGATAACGCGCCGAAATTCAATGAGAGTCGTGGCTGGAATTGGAACCGCGAGAACGACCGTCAGGTCTATGATTATTACCGTGCCCGGCCTTATTGGGAATAAGTGATCCCGGAAACATCAAACTGGCGCGCATGCGGGTGCGCCAGTTTTTTGCTTTGCCTTGTGAGAAAGTAGCGCGTTATGTTGAAAACTTCTCCCACTCCAAAATTGGATCGTAACCGTGTCGATCTTTCTACCAAGGACTTAGCACGCCATTGGTGCAAGCATTTTGGAAAGTCGAAAGACGACATTGCAGCCGCCATAACTAAGGTCGGCGATAATGCGGAGACGGTACAAAAGGAATTACAGGCCAAATCGGCGTGAGTACGCGCATAGAAAAAACCCCGCCGAAGGCGGGGCTTTCATGTCACTGCTTGGGGGCTTGGCCAGTGGTTGTTGGTTTGACCGCTTGACCAGCGGCAGCCGGTTTTGCCTTCGCGTGCATACTCGCGTTGGCGTGTTGGGCTACGCAGTTGTTAACGAAATCACGCCGCTTCAAGAAGTGGACGGCGGAGAACTTCTTTGCGGCTTGAGCTTTGCATGAAGCCTGGACATCCGCCGACACCTTTTGCTTGTTGCCAGCGGCATCGGCTGACACGGCAAAAGAGGCAACGAGAGCCGCGGCCACGGTAGAAATAAGCAACTTCTTCATGTTCATCTCTCCATCAGCCCCCTGAAGAAACTACAAAAGCGCGCTTTCGTTCCGAATATTTTCCTGACAGTTTATTCAGAAATAGCCTGCTCCTGGCTTTGCCCCGAAATTGAATTCCGATGAATGCCGAATGTCCGCTTGGCGACGTTCAGTCCGTGTACGGCACCAATTAAATGACGTGCAGCAGCCACAGAACTACGATGAGGCCCAGCGGTGCGCCGAGCAGCCATAAAATAATAGGCATGTCAGTCTCCCAGTACAGATGATCTGAGGACTAACTCGTATCCTTTGCTAGAGTTCCGCACTTGCTGTTTGCTTTCAAAAAGTCGATTTAGGTCATCGCCGCGTTTTTCTCGACCGCGGTTTCAATGTGTTCGCACTTTGGGCACACGAAAGTAAGTAGCTCGTAGCCCGAGCGGTCTGCTGCTTCTATTCCAAACAGGTGGGTTTCTGATCCGCATTCAGAGCAGTTTGGGCGCTCAATGGAATCAGAATGCGAAGTGGCTGGTTGATAACGGATCATCGGAGCTGAACCTCGGCTGAGAATTGCAGAAAACATCTAACCGCCTCTCGCAATCGTCCTACATAAATTTGACCATCACCGTTTCGGAATGTTCGCATCGTGGACATTCAAGCGTGCGTAGATCATAGTCGGGCTTGTCGGCAGGCTCGATGCGAGCGAGCCACATAGGGCCTCCACATTTTGGGCATGGCGGCTGAGCAATCGGCTTCGGTGGATTATTAATCTGAGAATGAGGCATGCTGGGCACTCCTATTCGCGGCACAGGCGGGAGCGCGATTTGTCTCTCAGCCACCGACGCCCGAGCTGCTGTCGATGATGCTGGCAAGGTGCTCGCAACCAAACGAAGAGTAAATCCGCGAAAGGCCTGAAATCTGTCAAAGGCGGGCAATGAGTACGCAGACGTAAAGGTCTGAAACCGGTCAAAGGCGGTCAATGAGTAACGCGCGCCGACTGAGTTGGCCTACTCGCTTTTTCCGATCCGAGTTTCAATATTTTGGCAGTTAGGGCACTCGAAAGAGAGCAGTTCGTGACCTTTGCTCTCAGCCTCTATGCCAAACAGCAACATTGCTGTCCCGCACTTCGAACAGGTCGGTCGCTTGATTAAATTGGAGTGCGCCGTGGCCGGCTCATACTTGGTCATCGGGCTCCCCTCATATTTATTTTTTGGCGGGAGTAACCGACTCTCAGCCACCGGGCGCATGCCAAGGGGAAGGCCGGCGATTGGCCACATTAACACATAATATTCAACCCTTTAGCTCGGAACTTTATTTATTCCGGTATTAGATAAATGAGTAGTTGACGTATTGAACTATTTATTGTTATAAGGCGTTATGTTACTAAGTTCATAACTAGCCTAAAGGGGTTCCCATGGTCACTGAGAATGAAAACCTCAGCCGAGGTGAGCGTTTGCAAATCATGCTGTCACCCGCAGAACTCAAAGCAGTGGACGATTTTCGGTTCAAACAGCGAATGCCCAGCCGAGCCGCCGCGGTGCGCGAGCTATTCAGGATCGGCCTTGCCAACACGGGCGTAATGGTCGCCGCTGACGAAACCAGGAAATCGTCTGATTTTGGCGTGCTTGCAGCCAAGGGCAACGGCGGCAAAAATCCCGCAAGTCGGTAGTCCATTCGAACAATGTCTCTTGCCTCCGAGCAATTTGGCTAAGAGGAGCTTGTGATGACCGCGCTTAGTGCCACTCCTTGGCCCAATAGTTCTCTGCAAAGTCGATACGCCTCGTTGGAAGATGCTCTTATTTCTCTTTGCAACGACGTCGAGGCGCTGGCGTCCGGTTCGATCGCTGGTCTAACAATTTGCAATCCGTCCCGTACGCATATCGAACGCGCCGTCTTTCCCCGGCTGCCCCAATTCGCCGCGGCGATTAGGGCAACTCCATTATCGCCGTCAGATTTTGGGAGCTGCGTACAGGCTATCGCGCATGGTGAGATCATCACCTGTCCCAACATTGCGGAGGAGAAGCGTTTCGATCCACAGTGGCAGCGCCTGTGCCTCGACCACGGCGTCCGCTCGCTGCAATCGCGACCGGTCTATCTCCGCGAGCGCATGCCCTATGCCACGTTCGTGCTTGCCTACAGGCAACCGCGCATAGAGAGCGACTGGGATGTCGCATTAATGAAGTTTGCCGCAGATGCGGCCGGTCTAATTATTCAGTCGGACCTCGAACGCACCAACATCGCTGCCGAATAGTGAAGCGGCTATGTCCGCTATTGGCACAAAGCAGACATGAGCTGGTGCACCGCACATGTCCGCTTTCGGGGGTAAAGCGGACATAACTTTTTGCACCGCAAATGTCTGCTTTTGACCCAAAGCGGACATCAAGTGGCGACCGTCTATTTTCGCTTTCGAGGGTAACAACGCATCGTGCAGAGGTGAAGCAG
>JBATYN010000311.1:0-1859 GCA_049674125.1 Pseudolabrys sp.
CGTTACGTATTGATAGAATTGGCTTTGTTCGGTCGGGAGGCGTGATCAATGTCGCCGATCAAATAGTCATTACAAAAAATTAAGTTCGCAATTCGGATGTTCGAAGCATAAACGCCTGTACCGTGCGTACGTGGCAGATTGTCTTCGTAATGGTGATGGCATTGGTGCGGCCTGTTCTGGCCGGCCCTCCTTACGTGTCCGACGATCCTGAACCCACCGACTTTAACCATTTCGAGATCTACGCCTTTAGTAACGGCACGACCGCACGCGCCGGAACCAGTGGTGAGGCGGGCATTGATTTTAACTACGGAGCTGCGCCTGATCTTCAACTGACGGCCACCCTGCCTGCGGGTTTTGACCACCCGCCCGGCGGCAGAACCACCATCGGTTTGGGAAATATCGAACTCGCCGCGAAATATCGCTTCTTACACCAGGACACCTTCGGCTGGGATGTCGCCGTTTTTCCGCGGGTATTTCTGCCAAATGGTTCAAACACAGTTGGCGATAACCGAGCCTCGCTGCTACTTCCCATTTGGGTCCAGAAAGATTGGGGCAGTAAATGGTCCACCTTCGGGGGTGGAGGGTGTGTGATCAGCAGCCGAAGCTCTCAAGACTTCTGCCTGGGCGGGGGCGTGCTCACTTACCAAGTGCTGCCCAAGCTGCAGATTGGCGCCGAACTATTTCACCAGACTGCGGACTCGAACGGTACTCCAGCAACAACAAGCATCGGTCTAGGGGCGCGTTACGACCTGACAGGTAACTATCACCTGTTGGGATATATCAGACGAGGCATTCAGAATACGGACGAAACGGATCAATATTCCTGGTACGCCGCGTTTCTACTCACGTTCTGATTCTTCCAGGGCCTCACCGCAGATTTCCAATCGCGAACTCAGGGAGCTATCACGCATGCAACTCATACATGTGCCATCGGCCGGCACCCGCTATTGGACTGCCCTTTCGGTCGCGAGCGTATTCGGCGCCAACTCGGGCGACTTTGTCGCGAAATATTTGCACTTAGGACACGTTCGAGGGCTATTGCCGCTCGCTGCCATACTTGCAGTCATCATGGTTGCAGAACACCGGGACCGCTCCGTGCATCAAGCCTACTACTGGCTGGCGATCATCGTTATCAGGACCGCGGCCACCAACCTCGCTGATTTTGGCGCATCTGACCTGGCGGTGAAAAAAATATGGCTGATTGCCGTTTTGGCCGTGCTTCTCGCGGCGACACTTTTCTTTACTCCACCGGCGAAATTGACCGAAGACATCCGCACACGCCCTTTCAGGCTTCCAATCACGGACGCCAAGTATTGGCTGGCAATGCTGATTGCCGGCACACTCGGGACCGTGATCGGCGATCTGATGTCCTTCGATTCAGGCTTGGGCACTGCATACGCATCTGCTGTCCAGGGAGCCCTCTTGGCCGTTTTATTTTTCCTCGGCGGTGTGGGTTTATTCGCAAATGTCTGGTTCTATTGGCTGACTGTCGTCGGGGTAAGGGCGGCGGGTACGTCAGTCAGCGATTTTCTCGCTCATGACGTTTTTGGCCTTCCACTGAGTACCCTTGCAACGGGGTTTTTGTTCGTAGCCACGCTGCTCGTCTGGAAGGAGCTGGCTCGTTACGAAGGTAATGTGCAAAAGGCCGCATAAGATTGCCCAATGGGGCGGAGACACGAGTGCGGCGGCCATGTCCGCTTTGGGTCAAAAGCAGACATTTGCAGTGCGAAACATCATGTCCGCTTTACCCCCGACAGCGGACACGTGCGGTGCAACGAGGGATGTCCGCTTTGTGCCAATAGCGGACATGCGCGAAATGATGCGCGCAAAGCAACAATGAAACCGCACAGCCTTAATGG
>JBATYN010000312.1:0-7221 GCA_049674125.1 Pseudolabrys sp.
CCGCAAATGAAAGTAGCGGCGCATGCGAATGGTCAGCGGCTTGTTCTGGATGCCCGCACCGAGGTTGACATCGATGCGACATTTGCATCGCTACGCTCTAAGGGAGTGGATGCGCTGTTGGTTACGACCAACCCATTTTACGAGGGACGGTGTGATGACATCGTGGCGTTAGCGAAGCGCCATTCTGTGCCCGTGTTGTACCCTTGGCGTGAGTACGCGGTCGCTGGTGCATTAATTAGCTACGGAACGAGCTTCACTGAGTCTTACCGTCAAGCTGGTCTTTATGTTGGCCGTATCTTGAAGGGCGAGAAGCCTGCCGATTTGCCAGTGTGCAGGCAACCAAGTTCGAACTGCTGGTTAATATCAAAGCCGCCAAGTCGCTGGGACTGACCGTGCCGCCTTCGATCCTCGTTGCCGCCGACGAGGTAATCGAATAGAGTGAGCGATGTCGGCTTTTGGCACTTAGCGGACGTCGCCTGGTGCACTGCACATGTCCGCTTTTGGAACAAAACGGCATTTTTAGGCAACCACGTGGACTGCGATCCGAGAAAGGATCGGCTGCGGCGGCTAACACGCGCACCCTCGCCAATTCATTGACCAATCTCTCGTCAATACCGGCGTCGCAGAGAACTCGGTAGGTGCGCTCGTAAAGCGCCAATCGAGAAACTACCGATGAATTCGCATCAGCTGTTTCTTGCGCCAGTTCCTCGCAGTGTCGTGCTCGTTGTCGAAATTCCTCCCCGCGTGGAGGCATGGCTCGCTCCTGGAGGCATCATTCGACGGCGCGCGGCGTTGACTGCTCTTCGCTTATTCTATGCGTGCGAAAGCACTCGAGTACAAAAAAGCGGATTGCAGAGGATAGATTGGCGTGCTCCCGCGCCTGGTCGACGTCTGCGATCAATCCCGACAACGTCGCCTGCCGGGAATGCGCGATGTCCTTCAGGTGGCTCCAGAATGGATCTTCGAGGCTTATGCTTGTCTTGCGTCCGTCAACGATGATGGAATGTCTGACGACTAAGGATTTCATCAGGGCAACTCAATACCCCGTATCAAAATACGGCATATTCTGAATCGCGAGGGGTAGGTCCGTACAGTGCGGCCAGCCGTCGCTTCATACTGTTTTTATTGCTTGAACAAAAAATTCTAAATTGCATTAAAATAAATGCCTGTGCGCTATTGGCACAAAGCAGACGTCGGCTTGTGCGATTGTGAAACTACCTCAGCGTTCCTCAAATCCAATATCCATTTACCGTCAAAGATCACTTTGCTTTGCGTTGTGGCTTCGTTGCTACATCAAATCATCCGAAGTGAAGCTAAGTTATTGGCTGACGATTTTAGCAAGTCGGAGGGCATTATGCTGCAAACCGACATCACGATCCTCAAGCGGCGAAAGAAAATCCTTGAGAAAGAAATCGATGACGCGCTTTCTCATGCGCGTATCGATGATCCGATGATTGCCCACCTGAAATCTCGAATCTTATACGTCAATGAAGAGATTGATCGTCTGCGTCACGAAGCATTCGTTCAGTACCATTGAGTGTTGTTGTGCCTCCCTGATTTGTATCTGGCATGGCAATTGTGCATTTTTGGTTCGGTATTGGGACCACGGCTATCGCGTGGTTAGGCGATACTGTTTATCGCAACGTGTTCCAAATTGAACATTGATGACGCAATTGATGTCGCTTTCGGGGGTAAGCGGACATGCCTTTTTGCACTGCAATTGTCCGCTAATGACCCAATGCGGACTCGCGCAATTCGCGATCTGGGTCGGCGATCAGCCCGCCAGATTTGCTACTTGGCCGACCTTATTCGCGGGCCTTGCCGAAATCTGTTCCATGGGCGGCGGCTCTATCACGTCGAAGTGTGCACCGCGACGATCACGGTCAAAGCAATTTGTCAGTCACGCACGCTTTAAGGCTGTGTGGCACCATTGCTTCAGGAACTTCAACCGTTTGGTCGTGCCCATTCTTTGTGCGTGTTATCCGATAACAGTGCGTGTCGCGCTCGTTTCCCACTTCCTGCGAACGGGGCTGCTTCTGGAACAAGGCCTCGACCCAAGCTTGGTCGGCAGGGGAGAGCGCTGAAATCGCGGTCTCCCCGCTGCTCTTAATTCTCGAACCGGGCAATCCGAAGCCGGCCAATCCTCCGATCTTCTCAATCTTCACCGTGCCCATTGTCATTCCCTGTTCAGCTTCAAGCTCAATGGGCGGCGAGCTACAGCCCGACCTTTTTCCATCCGGCGTCGACTGCACGAGCAAGAGTAGTGTCGTTAGGGTAAAGCTCAGGCGCGACAGCGCGGGTACGATCTGCAAACGCCTTCATTTTTAGGTTGGGTGCAGGACCGAAGCCCGTCATTGACCTATACCAAATCTGACCAACATTGTCCCAACTGTTACCGCCTACGGCCTTTGCGATCGTGTAAAAGGCCAAATTGGGAGGTCCGCTGCTCAAGTGCGGATCCATACCGGGCTTGACCTGTGAATATTTGGTCGGCTGTGGCGCGAGGCAATGTTTCGCCGCGGGATTGCCCATGTCGCGCAGGCAGGTAAAACCTTTCTCAAGCGCAGAAGGCCCCATAATGTCTTTACCGATTAGCCAGTCGGCTTGATTGACGTTCTGATTTGCGTCCCATTGACGGAACATCGAGCCGAAACAGTCCGACAGGCTCTCATTCAGGCCGCCAGCTTCGTTCGTGTAGCCAAGCTGAAGACTGTACTGGGTCACGCCATGGGTTAACTCGTGGCCGATTACGTCGTTGCCTTTTGAGAAATCGACGAAGATCGAGCCATCCCCGTCGCCGTACGTCATCTGCGAACCGTTCCAAAAGGCGTTGTTGTAGCGCACGCCATAGTGGATTGATGAAATCAGCGTCATTCCCG
The DNA here is from genome assembly GCA_049674125.1 of Pseudolabrys sp. Lineage (GTDB taxonomy): Bacteria > Pseudomonadota > Alphaproteobacteria > Rhizobiales > Xanthobacteraceae > Pseudolabrys. The sequence goes on from JBATYN010000312.1 coordinate 2,880, forward strand.
CGTCATCGATTGAATTTCGTCCGAATACCTGCGAATAGAATCCCTCGACTGATTTCGTTTCCGAAAAAACCTGCTTTGCGGTTGCATCCGGTGAAGTCGCCGGATTGAGGATTTGAGCCCCGGGTAAGGTTTGACCGTGGTGACAGTCATACACGGTGACAGCCGGCGCGAGAGCGACTGTGGGTGCCTCAGCCATCAACCCTGCAACGCGGGTTAACTTGGCCGCTTGGATCCGAAGACGTCGCAATTCCGTATCAATCTTGATTGTGTCGGTGAAGTTCTTCCTTTGCTCGTCTGAAAATGAGCGGTCGGTTGCGAGGCGCTTCAACACGCGTTCAGGCACGATCTGGCATATGAAGCACATGGGATTTTCTCCGCTTTCGATTTCGATGCTGACACGGATATCCCAAAGCACACGGGCCTTGTGCTAAATGGCTCACACTTGCGGAAATAACTGTGCCAAACAGATGCTCGCAGTTCCCGCGGCGCGCGGATAATATGCGGCATCATCGCCGCTTGGTAAGTCGAAGGTTCGCGCACGACGAACGATTAATTTACCTCGATCAAACTAATCTGAATTTCGTGCGCGTAGCACGCGACAATTTCCACTTGGTATTCCGGTACGGTCGCCATCAGGGTGACGAAGCATCTAAATTTATCGCGTTACCTCCGATCAAAAAGCGGAGAGCCAGATCACTTCGCTCCGATAAATCTTTGCGGCAAAGGTAGGGTGCTATTCCTCGAACGGAGGCAAGGTCATATGGCAAGCACGCGCCGAAACGTCTGGGAGCTGGGATCGGACTGGGCTGATCCGATCCTCTGGTATGCACGTGGCGTCAAGGCGATGAAGGCGCGCGCGCTCAACGAAAGGACCAGCTGGCGGTTCTACGGTGCGATCCACGGGATCTTCCCGCCGTTGTGGCAGCAGTACGGCTATCTCAGCGCTACGGATACGCTGCCAAGCCGAGCCGACACGAATATGTATTGGAACCAGTGTCAGCACGGCAGCTGGTATTTTCTGCCCTGGCACCGCGGCTATGTGATCGCGTTCGAGGCCATCATTCGCGATGCGGTGGCCAGTCTGGGCGGACCCAACGACTGGACGCTGCCGTACTGGAATTACTTCAAGCAGGATCAGCTGCCCGTCGCCTTTACATCCGCCAACTGGCCGGACGGCACCGGCGACAATCCACTTTTTGTCGAACAGCGCTACGGTCCGAACGGTGATGGCAACGTTTTCGTGCCGCTGAGCAATGTAAACATTAACGCGCTCGGAGAGCCGGACTTCGAGGGAGTGGCGAGCGGTGGCAGCCCAGGTTTCGGTGGCGTCGGCACCAGGTTCGAGCATGGAGGAAGGACTCACGGCGGAATTGAGACGCAGCCACATGATTGGGTGCATGGCCTAGTCGGAGGCCAACTGTCACCGCAAGAACCTGGACTGATGTCCGATCCGGACACGGCCGGTCTGGATCCGATCTTCTGGCTGCATCATGCGAATATTGACCGGCTGTGGGAGGTATGGCGGCAGAACCCGACCACCCACGTGGATCCGTCCAAGGCAAACTGGATCAATGGCCCCGCATCCACCGGTGAGCACGCCTTCGTATTGCCGATGCCAGGAGGGAGAAGTTGGACCTACACGCCCGGTGAGATGAGTGATCTGTCGAGGCTCGGATATAATTACGACGATCTGTCGGCGCCGCCGTCCCCGCTCGTCGCGCGGCTCGAGCGGCTCGGCGTTAGTGTTACGGAAGCGACCGCAGTTGCCCGGAGGGCCGACATGGCTGGATCCAAGACCGTCGAACTACTCGGCGCAAACAACGAGAGCATCCGTTTGTCCGGCGCGCAGGCCAGGACCTCAATAGCGCTCGACCCCGCGGTTCAGCGCAGGTTGTCAACCAACCTGAACGAGGCAGCCACGACGTCGGCCGCCCCTAACCGCGTTTTTCTGAATCTGGAGAATGTGCGCGGTATCAGCGACGCGACCGCCTTCAACGTCTATATCAACGTGCCCGAAGGCGAAAATCCGGCCAACTATCCCGACAACCTGGCAGGCAGCGTGGCGTTGTTCGGCGTGCGCAAAGCGTCGGTGGCTGACGATAAGCACGCCGGCGACGGGCTTACCTACGTCCTTGAGATTTCCGACATTATCGACAGGCTGCATCTGTCCCGCGCCATCGACGCGGGGCAACTACACGTGCTGCTGGTGCCGCGAAACCCGGTGGCGACTGAGGCCCAAATCAGCATCGGTCGCATAAGCGTGTTCCGGCAGAGCAATTGAGCGGGATCGCCTGATGTGGTCCGCCACGCGCCGGTTCGATGCATGGCTCGCCGTGCTGATATCGATCAGCCTGGTCGCTTGGCCTTTACTTGCACTCTACTGGACTGACGTGACGCTCCCCGAGTTCTGCTCCGCCGGCCGGCGCATGCCGCTGTCAGATTCGCTCAACCTGGCATTCGTGTTCAATTCCGCGGCGCCGCTCGCGTCGGGCTGGCTGCTGATGCTCGCCGCCATGACGCCGCCGCTGGTCGTCGGGCCGCTGAGGCATATTTGGGAGCGCAGCTTCGCGCGCCGGAGGGTGCGTGCGATGTTTCTATTTGTCATCGGATATGGGGCAGTGTGGATGATCGCGGGCATGGGCTTGCAAGTCATGGCGCTCGCAGCGCAACTGGCTGCGTCAGATACACTCGTGTGCCTCGCACTTTCGGCATCGGCGGCAATGCTGTGGCAGGTTTCGCCCGCCAAGCAGCGGTGCCTAAACCGATGTCATCGCCGGCTACACCTCGCTGCGTTCGGCGCCCCGGCGGATCGCGCCGCGTTTGGCTTCGGGCTGACTCACGGCGCCTCGTGCGTCGGTGCATGCTGGGCGTTAATGATGCTGCCGCTGTTCGTCGGACAAGGGCACGTTTTGACGATGTTGGCCGTCATGCTTTTCGCGTTTGCGGAGCGACTCGAAAGCGCCGCGCCGCTTGCATGGCGCTGGCGCGGACCCAACAAAGCCCTTCGGATCATTGCGGCACAAGCCCACATGCATTTGGCGCCGCGCACCATCAGGGCTAGCGATGTCCGCTTTTGGCACTTAGCGGACATGGCGCAAACGTGGTGCAATGCATCGCCTGATCGAAGACCATGGCCACGACGCAACTGATTGGTTCGGGTGAGGTTGCCTAGGCTATCTGCTCATCGACACAGATGACGCGCGCCATCTTCGCCGATGTAAGTGCCGCTATTTCGATCACAGTAGGTCAAGTTTTCCGGGATGTAGCCGGGGTAATACGGGACATAGGCGTAGGGGTAAGCGAAATAGGGCAAAACGTAGTACCCCCTAACGCCCCGTGCACTTGTTCCGTTATGGCCACCGTGCCAACCGCCTCGATGGCCGCCGTCGTACGCGAGAGCAATTGCGGGCAGCAGCGCGATTGCCAAAGCGATTGGAAGCCTGCGCATTAGATCCTCCTGTGGTTGATCTACCTAACGAACACTGCGGCCGAACCGATCCTGCGCTGGTCACGCGGACTTGATCGTTACCCAGAGGGTGTCAACCCTAAGCCCCAAGCCGGTTATCGAACGGGAATTGTGTCTCGGTAAGCCTTTAGGAGGACCTGCAGATAGACTTTTCGGAGGTTATCGTCTGGTAGCTGACCTCGGCCTTGTGCAAACTCGAATTCGGTTTGTGTGTCGTATGCATTTGTCAGTGTCATTGCTGCCCTGAATAGAACGGATAGGGCGGACGAATTGTCGCTAAATTCAGTCAAAAAATAATTTGATGTCGTTTCGCATTCGGAGGTGTATTTGAGGTTGGAGGAGGCGTCGGCGTGAATCGAACACGCGATCAAGGCCTTTTGAAATGCTGCGCGCCCCTTCGCAGGTAAGGCCATCAACTCTGAATCGGCCTTTTGACCATAAGTCGACCATATTTTTTGAAAAATCTCATCCTCCTGGCTTGCGGAAGGGCAGATTTGGCCCAAGACAAGCAGCAATCCCACGCCTGCGAGGGCACTTTTATTTTTGAACGTCATGGCAAACTCCCGCGAAGCGCGGGCGTGCGATCGTCGATTCTGGTTAGCGTCTCGGCTGCCGCCTCGCCGGCTCCAGAGCAGCCTGGGCGCGTGCGGGCTCTGTGCTGCCGCCGGGTGGCGCCAATGCCAGGACGCTTGATTTGCGATCCTTTACCAGCGTTACCTCACGTCCCTGGATAGAGCCCAATGTCCACCCTTGGTGACTTTCGTTTATTCGTAAACGAACGGTGTTTTCGGTTGATTGGTCGACGAAGACTGCGATTCCGTTGTCTTCGCCCGCAACCGTGCCCACCAGAATAAGCGGTGGCTGTTCCGGCTCGGC
>JBATYN010000313.1:0-5402 GCA_049674125.1 Pseudolabrys sp.
AGGCTGGACTAGCCGCGCAAGCGGCGCGTGACGCCGAACTCGCCTCGCAGGCCCAACGCGAGGCCGAGAAAGCCGCGGCGCTCGCTAAGGCTGAAGTGGTCGAACGAGATGCGGCGCTGGCCGCGGAGCAAAAAGCCGAACGCGATGCCCGCTATGCCGCGCGCAAGGCCGCAAAAAAGATCCGGAGGCGCGGGTACTAGCGCCTCTTGCAGTCCAACAAACATGAAAATTCCGCTTTGGGTCAAAAGCGGACATGTGCAGTGCGAAACGGCATGTCCGCTTTACCCCCAAAAGCGGACATTTCGTTGGATAGGTTTGCCAACTGCCGCACCGGTTCATCTGACTTCAAGAACTAGCTTTCCCTGGAGATGGCGCCCTTCGCTGACCCGGTGCGCTTCGGCGGCATCGGAGAGCTTGTATCGGACGATCGTTGGTGGCCGCACCGCACCGGCATCAAGGAGCGCCAGCATTCGCTCTAGATGAGCGCGATCGCGAATAACGTTGGGGCGTAAAGTCTGGACGTCATTGCGACTCGGATGAAATCCCTCCGGCGCTGGTGCAATCCACACGAGTTTGCCGCCTGGCTTTAGCACTGTGTAACAGCCAGCCCGGACAGCCGCGCCGACGGTGTCGAACACAACATCACAGATGGCACCGATTGAGGTGAAATCCTCGGCATTGTAGTCGATGACTTGGTCAGCGCCGAGGCTGCGCACATAGGCGTGATTGCTGGCACTCGCCGTCGTGATTACCGTGGCACCGAGATGCTTGGCGAGTTGAATGGCAAATCCTGCAACACCACCGGCACCGCCTTGAATTAGAACTGTCTGCCCAGCCTTAACGTGCGCCGTATCCTCAATTGCGGTGAGCGCGGTGAGGCTGGTAAGCCCCAAGGCTGCGGTCTCGGCGTGGCTGAGGCCGTCGGGCTTCCTGGCGATGATCGCGGCTTTAATGGCGATCTTTTCAGCATAAGCCCCTTCAATGCCTTGTTCTGTAACTCCGAACACGGCATCCCCGACGGCCAAATCAATGACACCGCTTCCTACTGTGCTGACGACGCCCGAAAAGTCCCGGCCTAGAATATGTGGAAATTGACTGAGGCTGTATCGCCCTCGCCCCAGCCGTACTTTGTAGTCGGCCGCGTTGACACTGGCGGCGTGAATGTCGACCACCACTTCGCCGGGGCCAGCCGTCGGATCCGGCGCCTCGCCACAGCGTAGCATTTCCGGCCCGCCGTGGTTTAGCAGTAGTATTGCCTTCATAACCGCGCTCTCCGATAACTCTTTTTATCGGAAGCAAGCCCGACCACCCAAGTCTATTTTACAATCCGAGCGTATGAGTTACCCAGAGCCGAATTGTTTCCCCGTTCAGAAAATGGATTATGACCGGCTCCACGGCGGCCGGAGGTCCGCCTTTAACCGTCACCGTAGCAACGAGAGCATCGCTATTGTTGTTGAACGCGACAGAGAACGCGTGGGTCTGTGATAGAATTGAACTGGCAGTCGCGTATATGCGAAGGCGTCCTTTCATCTCAGAAATATCAATCTCGCGGCCGCTACCAAGCGCGGTTGCTTGACCTCCCATGAAGTCGAAATCGCTCAGCCTCTCGAGTTCGTTGTCATCTGCAACGCCTGTCGTGCTACTGCAGAAGCCAATCTTGGCACGAATATACAAATTGAGTTCGGCTCCACAGTCCGCCGCCTTGCATTGGAATGACCTACCCTCCCCCCACTGATCCATCAGGAACGGCCATTTCGTCTCGATCCATATCGAATCTACTTGGTCGGAATGTGCGAGACGAATAAGCGGCAAACACGCGACAATAATGAGAAATAGCGCAACTCTGCACAATTTGATCTCAGCGGTGATCGCGGAAACATGTTTCATCGCGATTACTTTGGACGCGGGATCAGTTTTCCGTTAGCCCTGCGATCGCGCGCGCCGGTCCTGTCATTTCGAGAATGTGAAGTCCGGTGTTGGCCCGATCAACGACATAGACATATCCACGCTCATCGCTTTCAACATTGTTGCTTTGTATCGCCACTTTGCAGACATCCTGCCCATTGACCTTGATGCAACGCTTATCAGTTGCCGCTGTAATCGCTGGGATGAAGTAACCAACTTCTTTTGGATGATAAGGATCACGTATATCGAGCGCACGAACCCCGGCATTAAACCAGGTCACAAAAGCGAGCTTCTTATAGAAAACCGGTGCCATGCTCTCATTGGAAGAATGCGAGCCGAAGCGACCTCCGCGCTCGCAGAAATTCTCGCTAGTTTCCGGCACAGAATAACTCGCTACGACCATTGGTTTCTTCTCAACCGTCGTATCGACGAACCATACCATTTGTCGCGCCTCGCCTTCCTGGCACTCGTTGACGAGCGATTCGTCAACAATCATCACGATGTCTCGTTGGCTCGCGAATTTGTCTTTGGAGAAATTAGGAATAGCCATTTTTCCCAAGGGGAAAGTTGTGTGAGCGCCGTTTAACGGCGACATTTCCATCTCCCCGATAACTGGAAAGCGAAGGTTTTCCGGAGTGGGCTCTTTCGGTCCGCTAATTAGTTTGTCGCGATCAACAATTTGCAAAATCCCGCCCTTGTTGGTGCCATAACCAAAATAAACACGGTTACCCGCCAGCCCGGTCGAGATCATGCCGTGCAATTCAGTCGGAACGCTTCCCGTCGAGCCGGGCTCCTGGCCCGGCAAACCGAATTCACGAATTTTAATAGGCTTGGCCGGATCGCTCAGGTCATAGATCTCGGTCATGCGCCGAACGCGCCAATTCGGAACACCGGAGACGAGAAAGCCAATGCCGGTTTTGCACTCCCACCAACTCTTGTGGGTATCCTTGAGGCCTTCCAAGCGGGTGATCAGTTTTGGATTTGCGGGATCGGCAACGTTCCAGATTTCATGTGCCGCGCCACCAAAAGTGCGAAGCAGATAAACCGCGCTGGGCTCGCCTTTGGGAAGATCCTTGCCGTCGCAGACGCGGGTCATCTGCGCGCCGCCCGCTTCGTACGTACCTTCTTGCCCTGGGATATGTCGTAAATATACCGGGCGTGCAGGATCGGTCACGTCAACAATCGACGTTCCATTAAATTCGGACTGGCCGGTTAGTGGATTGACTGGTTTTGAAACAGCATCGGTTCCGCCGTGGTGCCCAATGTAGGCGATCCAGCGATCCCCCTGATGATGAATGGTCGGTTGATACGCCGATCGACCCTGCAGATCGTTAAATCCGACAAGGCGCATGTTCGAAGCTTCCGGCGGATCGCCGATTTTCTGGGAGGCCGCCACGACAGGTCCGCCAATAAGCAAGGCCATGACCACTGCGACACTGTGGCTGATTTTAATGTTTTTGATTTCGGCTCGCCGTAAACGGGTCATCACTTCCTCCAATCAACTGGACTGTTGAGAGTGATGATAGCTCACGGACAATGCGTCTCAATAGAGGTGTTCGGGTTGGAACCGATACTCCAATTTATCGGAAGTGTTCGCGGGCCCGTCGAGGTGGTCTGTCCCCCAATTGCGTATTCCGTTGAAAGAAAGCGCGTACCTGGCCTGTTAAATACGTCTTTGCGATCCCATATATAATGTGTTGTTTCAAAGTAATCGCATCGGCGAATAACCTGGAGAGTAGCGTGTACAAATTCGATTATAATGCGCCGGCAGAGCTGTATCCCGGACGTAGCCGCAATAGCTCAAAAAAGATCGGTTATCGCCGTTTCGAAACCGCAGCAGATGCTATCCGTTTTGCGATCGAGGACCTGCCCGAGCCGTTGTTGCTTGGCGCGTGTATCGAAATTGACGAACGGCGACTCAACCACCAAGATATTCAAGCGCTCTACGCGAGCGAGCAATATCCACTTGAAAAGCTGGTGAACTAAAGAGGCGCACCTACTCGGAGTGCTCGTCGCCAGAAATGCCTTGCAAATCGCAATTCCCTAACTCCACCTGCCGATGATATTATTTTTTCGTTCTTAGATCCTGACGGAAGCGCTCGTAGGTATTGGAGACAATATCTTTGCCGTACTTTCGTTCAAGCCGTCGGACGGTAAAATGGCCGCGCGCGACCGACTGAAAGTGGTCGATAAATGCATAGTTGATCGCAGCTCCTCCGAGTGCGCCGATGACAGGAATAGTTTGGGCAGCAGCCTTTTGTGAAACGACGAACCCGAAACGGGATGCAATTTGCGCAATTAAGCGCACGAGCACAGGGCTACCTTCCTCAACTATGCCACGTTCAGCAATGAACCGGGCAGCTTCCGTGACGGATGTCGCAAAAACTCCGCGCACAACCATATAACCCCCCTCCGCAGCATCATCGGCCTCGGTCCGACCACCAAGTCCAAAGACTTCGACGCAGGAGAGGCTCGCTTCCGGATCAGCGAGATCCTCACCTTCGCTTCGCGCGATGTCGAGAATTGACCGCATTATGATGATGGTCGAGACCGGAAGCTCCAAAGGCAGCGACAAGATTCCAAACGCCCCTCCCGCAGCACCCGAAGCAACCGCCAAAGCTCGGTGCAGCATTTGGGAGCTTGCTTGAGATCCGCCTCGAATGGTGAGGAGCGCAACCTTGACGGCAGCTTCGAGGCTTTTTGTCGTGGCTACTGTGATTGCTTGCGAAGTCCCAGCGGGGAGAGCCCGACCCAATAATTCAACAGGCTTACCAATCATGTTGGCAAGGCGCGCGGCTAGGCTGGCATGCTCAAGCAACTGGACAGCAATGCGAAGTGCGTCGAGGTCGCTTTTTTCCATTGATACGGATCCACCATTCATTGGCCGCGGTTGCAGCTGCCCCGACAAAAGCTCCAGTTAAGAATTGACCTTGGCTTCAAGAAGCGCAGCGTGGACTTGCAGTCCGCGCTGTGCTTTTTTTATATCTTTGCCTGGACAACACTGAGCGCGCAGTGCCCACTATAGGTTATTAGCAGACATGGCGTTCCCTGACGCGGTGCCGTTCTTAAACCGAAAAAGACACGGCTCGCGGGTGTCTAGCACCGACATCCGCCTCCTCATTGCTTCGGATAACCCTGATGATCGGAACCAAAAGTAGCGAGAGCAGCGCTGCAGCTGAATCGGCGCGAAAGCTATCGTTTGTTCGCCTTCCGCCACGCGGCGAAATCGAGCTTAGTCTGCTCGTCGGTCGCCGGGTAGAGACCGAGGATTGATCGGCCTTCCAACACTTTTTCCGTCACAAAATCTTCAAACGCCGTCATTTCAAATGCTTCGTTTGCGATCTCGTCAGAAATTTCGGCAGGAATAATCACGACACCTTCGCCATCACCGACCACGACATCACCCGGCCAAACCGGCGCATCGCCACAGCCGATCGGAACATATATATCGATTGCCTGATGTAGCGTCAGATAGGTCGGGGCAGACGGCCGGCTAT
>JBATYN010000314.1:0-5264 GCA_049674125.1 Pseudolabrys sp.
AGAATCGCCGACAGCCAAAGCAATAGAATTCCCACCTGGGTAACGACGGGCACAATTTTGTCGCCGGCTTCGCCTGCAATCAAAAACCCGATGGCAACCATCTGAGCGCTGGTCTTCCACTTGGCAAGCCGCGTGACAGGCACACCGACCCGGAGTTCGGCGAGATACTCGCGTAGGCCCGACACAAGGATTTCGCGGCAAAGGATGACGACCGCAGCCAACAGCGTCCAGCCGCGAATGGTGTCCTCTGCCGCCAGCATCAGGAGACAGGACGCCACGAGCAACTTGTCGGCAATCGGATCGAGCATCCGGCCGAGCGAGGACTGCTGCCCCCACATTCGGGCAAAATAGCCATCGAGAATATCGGTGACACCGGCCGAGATAAAAATCGTCAATGCCACCCAACGCAGCCACAACGGCCCGTCGAATATGCTCTGCCAATACATCAGGCCAACTACCACCGGTACGGCGGCAATTCGCGCATAGGTCAGCAGATTCGGCAGCGCAAGAGGACGCGCCGGCAACGGCCGGGAGCTGATGGCATTCATGCCGGAAAAGAACACCCGCGCCAGCGTCAGGTCAACCGGCGTTAGCGTCAAACCCCAACTGTTTGCGCGATGCCTATTGAATTGGCGGCTTGGGGAGGCGGCTTTTGCCAGGCTCCATCACGAAAGTCTGATCAAGCGAGTACCATTCACCCTTCACGTCACCCACAGGCGCTGGCCCATTGTGGCGCACGTAATTGCCCACAAGAGCGCGAGTGACACCGAATTGCACGTCGGTCTCGAGTTTCTCGTCGTCGTTGACATAGACCTGCGAGATCAGGGTCTTGAAGCCTTCTTTAAATATCAGAAAGTGCAAATGCGCGGGCCGATAGTGATGTCGGCCGGTGGCACGCACGAGATCGCCAACAGGCCCGTCGATCGGAATCGGGTAACCGGCTGGCTTTACGCTGCGGAAGCCAAAATGACCCTTTGCGTCGGTGATGAACTTACCGCGCAGATTCATTGGGGCCTGCCTGGGATCCTGCTGCTCATAGAAGCCTTCCGGTGATGAGTGCCAGATATCGACTTCGGCGCCAGCGATTGGCTTGCCGCTCTGGTCTTTGACCCAGCAATCGACAAACAGGGCCGGGCCCGGGGTCGGCGATCGCACGATTGAACCGCCGCTTTCTGTGCTTGGCGAGTTCATACGCCAGAATGGCCCAAGCAAATTGGCGGTAGTCTCGGTCTGACCATTGTTGCCATTGTTGAGAAGACAAATCAGCGTCGAGAACCCGAGTGAACCCGACATCAACACCACCTCGTTGTGCTTATCGTCGCTTTTCTGCCCAAGCTTGGCGACGTATTGCACCGCCTTCTCGAATTCCTCTTCCGTGAGATGCACATCGCGCGCAAACGCATGCAGGTGCTGAACCAGTGAAACGAGGATTTCCCGCAAGCGTTGAGGCTGCGTGCTTTTGAAAGCTTCTGTCACAACTTTGGTGACGTCTTCCTGCCGCTCAATGATCATTATGGCTTCCCGTCTAGTGAACCGCTGACTCGTGGAAGAACTCATATATCTTTCGCGCGGTCTCCGCATTAATTCCGGGGACCTGAGCGAGATCGGGCAAGCTCGCCCGCTCGATCGCTTTCACAGTGCCAAAATGGCGTAGCAATGCCCGCTTGCGCGTGGGACCAATTCCAGGAATTTCCTGCAAACCGGCCTCGCGGATGTCTTTCTTGCGGCGCAACCGATGCGAGCCGATAGCGAACCGATGGGCTTCGTCGCGCAGCCTCTCGATGAAATAGAGCAAGGGATCGCGCGGCGGCAGCTTGAATGGCTCTCGTCCAAGCACGAAAAAGGTCTCCCGCCCCGCATCACGATCAAGACCCTTCGCGATGGCGACCAGCGGTACATCGGTGACACCAAGCGCGCCCAGCGTCTCTTGCGCGGCCTTGAGCTGACCTAGACCACCATCGATCAGAACCAGATCAGGCCAAGGCTGGTCTTCGTCCTCGCCTCTAAAGGCGTCCGTGAGAATCCCGCTCATTGGGCTGCGCGGGTTTTCGGTGAGCAATCGTTTGAAGCGCCGCTGTAATACTTCCCGCATCATGCCGTAATCATCTCCGGGCGTTAAATCGGCCGAACGGATGTTGAATTTGCGATACTGGTTTTTGCGAAAGCCTTCCGGTCCAGCAACGATCATAGCGCCCACCGGATTGCTGCCGCCAATATGACTATTATCATAAACTTCAATGCGGCGTGGCACGCGCGCAAGCGCGAAGACTTCCGTCAGCGCGCCAAGCAATTTCTGCTGCGATGATGTATCGGCGAGCTTTCTCGCCAGCGCCTCGCGCGCGTTGGCCAGCGCATGTTGGACCAGCTCTTTGCGTTCACCGCGCTGCGGCACGATGACTTCGACTTTGCGTCCGGATTTTGCGGTAAGCGCTTCGGCGAGCAAAGCCCTCTCTTCAAACTCGTGCGAAACGAGAATGAGCCGCGGCGGAGGCTTGTCGTCGTAAAACTGCGCCAAAAACGCACTCAAAATCTCGTTAGCTGCGATCGTGCGGTCAGCTTTTGGGAAGTAAGCGCGGTTGCCCCAGTTTTGCCCCGTGCGGAAGAAAAAGACCTCGACGCATGAGTACCCGCCGGTCTGATGCACGGCAAACACGTCAGCCTCTTCGAGGCTCCGGGGATTAATCCCCTGGTGCGACTGGATCGCCGACAGCGCAGACAGGCGGTCGCGATAGATCGCGGCACGCTCAAAATCGAGCGCAGCGGATGCCTTGTCCATTTCGCTAGCCAACTGCTTCTGCACCAACCGGCTGCGACCCGAGAGAAATTCATTGCTTTCGTGCACCAGCTCGGTATAGCCCACAAAATCAATCTCGCGTGTGCAAGGGGCCGAGCATCGCTTGATCTGATACAGCAGGCACGGCCGCGTCCGCGCTTCGAAATATGAATCCGAACACGACCGCAACAGAAATGCGCGCTCGAGCGCATTGATGGTGCGGTTGACTGCGCCGGCCGAAGCGAACGGCCCGTAGTAGTGGCCTGGCCGAGTGCGGGCACCGCGATGTTTCAATATTTGCGGCGCCCAATGATCAGAGGTGATCAGGATGTAGGGAAACGACTTGTCGTCGCGTAACAGAACATTGAAGCGAGGCCGCAAACGTTTGATCAGATTGGCCTCAAGCAGCAGCGCCTCTGTTTCTGTCTTGGTGGTAACGAATTCCAGCGTCACCGTTGCCGCGATCATCCGCGCGATCCGGTTGTCGTGACCGGTCGGCCGGGCATAAGCCGTCACTCGTTTTTTAATATTTTTGGCTTTGCCAACATAGAGCACGTCGCCGTGCGAATCGATCATGCGATATACGCCAGGCGCAGACGGCGCCAATTTTGCAAAATGCGTGATTGCGGCACGGCCCGCGGCGAGCGTGCCAGTCGGTGTATTTTCAAGCTCGATCTCCGGCAGCGAAGGCTCTTCGTCCTCCTCGCGCAACTCGCTTGCCGGATCGATGTCTTTATTGGTGCCGTTCATGGGAATGAAGATAATGCGCGCACGTGTGCACGCTACTCCACGACCTCGCTGTCAGCAGTACGCCAGGACAAATGCTGCCCGCCGTCGACAGGAATGGTGACGCCGGTGACACTTTTTGCCTGGGCGAGATAGAGCACGGCCGCGGCGATGTCATCGGGTCGTGGCCCGCGTTGGAGTGGCAGACTTTCTGACTGTGTAGCAAATTGGGCCTCGGTCTGGCGCGGGCTCGGCAACGTGGGACCAGGTGCCACGGCATTAACCCGAAGTTTCGGAGCCAACGCCTGGGCCAGCGTAACGGTCGCAGTATGGAGCGCGCTCTTGCTCAGCGTGTAAGAGAAAAACCGGGGGTTTGGCTTGAGAACGCGCTGGTCGACAATATTGACGATGGAGGCGTCAACGCCGGCCGGCGCCTGCGCGGCAAAGGCCTGCGAAAGAAAAAGCGGTGCCGCCAAATTGACAGCCACAGCGCGCTGAAAGCGTGCGTGCGAAAGAGTTTCAATGTCGTCCGGCTCGAACTCGCCGGCGTTATTGACCAGAAACGACAGTTGGCCGAATGCCGCCGCTGAAGGAATAAGCCCCCGCACCGCTTCGTGGTCCGCGAGATCAGCGAGCACAACGCTTGCGCGCCCGCCCGCACCGACGATGGCAGCTGCAAGCCTCTCGGCGTCTTCCCGCGAGTTGTTGGCATGGAGCACGACCGCATAGCCGGCGCGCGCCAATGTCAGCGCGATGGTTGCCCCGATCCGGCGCGCGGAGCCGGTGATTAGCGCCAAACGGGGTATATTTCTTGTCGTGTCGTCCGCCATCCACTGCCATCCGTGCGGTCTGTCTTGCTTGCGAGCTTGCCAGCGCTTCTTGCTGCTGACGCGCGGGCGGTAAGCCGCCTCAACGTTATAGTAAATGCGGCCTAACCTTGCATGGTAAACGGAATCCTAGGAAAGCACTTAAAAATAAGAGTTCTTTAGGGATACCGGCTGGCAATGATTAGCGGTTCATAACCGTTTAACTTAAAAGGCCCGATAAATCCTCCACGAAAATGTTGGACTTTCGCCGGCGCACCGGCGCGTCCGCTCCATGATTTGCGTATCCGTACCGCGCAGAGAGCGGGAGTTGAGTGGAGGGTAAGATGAAAAAGACAATCCTCGCGATGGCTGTGGCAAGCGCAACAGCCGCTGCGGGTTCGGCAGGCGCTGCCGACCTCCCGCGCGGCCCCGCGCCCTACTATGCACCGCCACCGATCAGCGCCTACAACTGGACCGGATTCTACGCGGGCCTCAACCTGGGTTACGAATGGGGCAAGGTCACCAATAGCAACATAGACCCAAGTGGCATCGCGGGCGGCGGCCAAATTGGATACAATTGGCAGGTTGGGCAGTTCGTGTTCGGCGCCGAAACCGATTTCCAAGGCAGTGCAGCCGACGATACGTTCGCCCCTTACAAATTCTCCAATCCTTGGTTTGGCACACTGCGCGGCCGCGCCGGCTTCGCGATCAATAACATGCTGCTGTATGGCACCTTCGGTCTCGCTTATGGCAACCTCAAGGCGCAGTTCGGTGGCCTCGACGAGAGCAAGACCCTCGTCGGTTGGACCGGTGGCGCTGGCCTGGAAGTCGGCTTCGCGCCGAACTGGTCGGCGAAGGTCGAGTACCTCTACATGGATCTCGGCAGCCGCGCCTATACGCTCACCGGAGTCGATAACGGATTACAGGCGAGCTATCTGCGCCTCGGCGTGAACTATCAC
>JBATYN010000315.1:0-7663 GCA_049674125.1 Pseudolabrys sp.
CAGCGTAGGCTGGGAGTATCCCGGTGCACGAGGTCAATACTGGAGCAGCGGGCTCAAATCCCGGTCGCTGGCTGCTGGCTTCGGCGTGGCGTCGGCGGCTCACGCAAGGCGCTATTGCTGGTCCACCTGCGCCCACCAAACGCATGTTGGCAGCGTCGCGCCTGATCCTTGTGTTCACCGCACTCGTCATCGTTGCGACCGTTCTCAGCGCAAGCGTCGGCTACCGGCTTGCACATCAATGCGATGAACGTCTGACATCCGAGCAGCATGCTGCCGTTCGGAATGCTGTCTTGGAAATGAGGTCATTGTTGAGTCCGTCTGTCGAAATTGATCCGCATATCGTGCGGATCGTCGAGCAGACCGCCGGCGTAAGTAATCTCAAATTTGAAAGCGAACCGAACACGGCGGACCGCGAAGCGCGGCCGGCCATGAACGCGGATGGCCGCATTGTAGGCTTTTTCACTTGGGATACGGCACGTCCCATGATGCTGGCGATCAGTCGGCTGGCGCCGCTCGTCGCCGCCATCAATCTTTTGCTGGTTGCCTTTGCCGCTTTATCTCTATGGCAACTCCGCAGGGCGCGGCGCGAACTCGCATTGAGAGAAGTACAGGCGGCGCGCGCCGCTGACGAGGACAAACTCACCGGGCTGCCCAACCACGCCAAGACACTAGAGCAGCTGGATCTCGCTCTTGCCGAGCGCGACGACGACGACTGGACGACCTTCGCTCTGATCGAGCTCGATGGTATGGAAGATGTGACAGCCCACCATGGAGTTCTGGGTAGCGACGAGCTCATCGTCGCGGTGGCCAAGCGGCTTAAAGAATCGTTGCCTGCTCACGCGTTGTGCGGCCGGATTGCGAGCGATGAGTTTGCCGTCACGCTCACGTCCAGCCAAACAGTCGACGCTGAGGCGATCATCCGCGCTGCGCTTGAAACGATCTCGCGGCCGCACTGGATCGATACGGTGGTGCGCGTGAGTGCCCATGCGGGCTTTGCGCAAGCGCCGCGTCATGCGACCACCCGTGGCGAGTTGACCCGACGCACCGACCTTGCGCTGCGTGCGGCGGCCAGACGAGGGCCGGGTGCCGTCGTCATGTTCGATCTGTCGATCGATACGGTTTCGACCGACCAGAAATTCATACACCGCGAGCTGCCGCGGGCGATCAGCGCAAATGAACTCGAAGTGCACTATCAGCCAATTGTCTCGTCCCACGGCGGTCGAATGGTCGGTGTCGAGGCCCTGTTGCGCTGGACTCATGCAACGCGAGGCATCATTCCACCGGCGACTTTCATTCCCGTCGCCGAGCAAATGGGCCTCATGGATACAATCGGCGCTTTTGTGCTGCGCCGTGCGTTGCAGGAAGCCAAGCGGTGGCCCGATGATCTCTACGTGGCTGTAAATCTCTCGCCGTTACAAGTGCGCGACCGAACCATTGTCGATTTGGTTCGCTCCGCGCTGGCCGAGAGCGCGATTGCACCCTCGCGGCTCGTGCTTGAAATTACCGAAGGCGTCCTGATTGACAATCCGGACGAAATGGTCAAACGCATCAAAGATCTGCACGGCCTCGGCGTACGGGTGGCGCTCGATGATTTCGGCTCGGGCTATTCCAATCTTGGCTATTTGCAACGTTTCCCGCTCGACAAGCTCAAGATCGACAAGAGCTTCGTTGCTGCGCTGGGTCGCTCGGCCAACGGTGGCGTGATCATCCAGGCGATTGTGGCATTAGGCCGGGCACTTGGGCTGTCGGTGCTCGTTGAAGGCGTCGAGACGGAGCATCAGCGCGTTCTTCTGCGGCTGGCAGGTTGTGACGAGATGCAGGGGTTCTTGTTCGCCAAGCCGGCGCCGGCCAAGGCGATCGACAAGCTGCTGGCGCAGGCGAAACAGGGTGGCAAGGCGCTCCCGTCGCCAGGCGAGACGCTGACAGCGTGACACCGAGCTTATAGAGTCAGACGCCAGCCGATGCCCCGGCCGGGCATACGCGTGGAGGGCGGCGAATGATCCCCAATGCATGGGCGGGCTTTGATTTCGGCCTCGGCTCCGATGTCGATATGTTGCGAAAGACGGTCAGTGGATTCGCGCAGGACCGCATCGCCCCGCGTGCTGATGCGATTGATCGCGACAACGTCTTCCCGCGCGACTTGTGGCCCGAAATGGGTGCACTCGGTTTGCATGGCATAACGGTCAAGGAGGAGTTCGGTGGCTCCGGCCTTGGCTATCTCGAGCACTGTGTCGCGATGGAAGAAATTTCGCGCGCAAGCGCCTCGGTCGGTCTGTCGTATGGCGCTCATTCCAATCTCTGTGTGAACCAGCTCCACCGCAACGGCAGCGATGAGCAAAAGCGCAAGTTTCTGCCCAAACTCATTTCCGGAGAGCACGTCGGTGCGCTGGCGATGTCGGAGCCGGGTGCGGGTTCCGATGTCGTGTCGATGCGCACGCGAGCCGACAAGAAAGGCGACCACTACGTGCTCAACGGGTCCAAAATGTGGATCACCAACGGGCCTGTCGCCGATACGCTCGTGGTCTACGCCAAAACCGATCGCACCGCGGGCGCGCGTGGCATCACGGCGTTCGTCGTCGAAAAGGGATTTAAGGGTTTTTCGCCGGCGCAAAAACTCGACAAGCTCGGGATGCGCGGTTCCGATACCAGCGAACTGGTATTCACCGACTGCGAGGTCCCGGAAGAAAACGTGCTCGGCGCCGTCGGCAATGGCGTCAACGTGCTGATGTCAGGGCTGGATTACGAACGCGTAGTGCTCGCGGCGGGTCCCTTGGGAATCATGCAGGCTTGTATGGATGTGGTGCTGCCTTACGTGCACGAACGCCAGCAGTTTGGACAGGCCA
Organism: Pseudolabrys sp.; assembly: GCA_049674125.1. Classification (GTDB taxonomy): domain Bacteria; phylum Pseudomonadota; class Alphaproteobacteria; order Rhizobiales; family Xanthobacteraceae; genus Pseudolabrys. Next base: position 2,844 of record JBATYN010000315.1, read on the forward strand.
TCGGGCGCTTTCAACTTGTGCAAGCGAAACTCGCAGACATGTATGTGACTATGAATGCAGCCAGGGCGTATGTGTATACGGTGGCGCGCGCCTGCGACGAGGGCCGTACCACACGGGAAGATGCTGCCGGCGCAATCCTGTATGCGGCGGAGCGCGCCACATGGATGGCGCTCGAGGCAATTCAATGCCTGGGTGGCAACGGCTATATCAATGACTTTCCGACAGGCCGGCTCTTGCGCGATGCCAAGCTCTACGAGATCGGCGCAGGAACGAGCGAAATCCGCCGCATGTTGATCGGGCGAGAAATATTCGAAAAGACGCGGTAGCGCAGCGCTCCGCCGTTAACTTTTCGCCACACCGAATCAGGTAGTGCATTGGCCGACATCACCAGCAATGGGGATCGCAAGCCATGATGCGGGTGCGGCTGAAAGCGGACGGGCGGATTGTCGAAATCCTTCCCGATGGCACGGAAAATACGGTCGATCACAGCGATCCGGCACAGTTTGTGCGGCACGTGCGTGCGCGCTGCGGACTGACGCAGGCCGCTTTTGCGGAAAAGATCGAAGTGCCGATCGAGACCGTGCGTAATTGGGAGCAGGGCAAGCGTCACCCGCGCGGGCCAGCGCGCGCTTTGCTCAAACTGATTGATCAGGCTCCGGACGTCGCTTTCGCTATGCTCGGCGGCAAACGTCGTTAAATTTCTACTCGGCTGCCGCAGGAGCGTGCCGACGCGGCGAGGGGCGCCCGATTCGCATGAGCAAAAACATTGCGAATAGCGTTGCGATATAGACCAGGAGCTGCATCTCGGTCGGTTGATCAATGTATCCGACCAGTGTGTGAAGCAGCCGGCCGAAGATACTTTTTTCCGACAATAACCAGGATGTATCCCAGAGGGTGCGGTCGAGCGCGACGATCAAACCGGCATTGTTAAGGAATTGTACCGCCTGCGCAGCCATGCCTGCAGCGAGCAGGGCGATCAGCCAGCTCGTCACCGAGAAGATATAACGGTTCGGGATCGCGAGCAGACCCAAATACGTCAGTGCGGTGAATGCCGCGCCGGCGGCAATGCCGAGCACGCCGCCAACCAGCAGTGCCGAGCCTGATGTGCCTGACGCCATGATACCATAAAGGAACAGCACCACCTCGGATCCTTCGCGCAACACGGCAAGCCCAACGACGATCGCAAGCGCCGTGAGGGGCTTGGCGCCCTCGCTCACGGCGGTGCCAACACGCCGCATCTCGTCGGCGATCTCGCGGCCATGCCGCGCCATCCAGGCGTTGTGCCACATCAGCATGATGACAGCGATGCCGAGCACGCCGGCATTAAACAGCTCTTGTCCCGCGCCCTGAAACGCGTCGGAGATAACGCCGGCAAACATCGCGACGATGCTGGCGCCGAGTACGCCGCCACCGATGCCAATCGTTATCCAGCGGCCGCGACCGGCGACGCCGCGCGTTGCCGCCATCACGATGCCGACAATGAGGCCGGCCTCAATCACTTCGCGAAAGACTATGATCAGTGCGCCGAGCATGATTTATTCCGCGATGACGACGCCCTTGGCGGTGGCTTCATGATATTCGCCGATGAAGGGATATCGGCCGGGCTTAAGCGGCCCGATACGAACAGCACCTTTGGATTTTCCTGCCACGACCTTTTCCACCTTTAGGGCGCTGCTGTCGAACTCCTCGGCAGTTGCGTCCTCATTGACCACAGTGATGACCACCCTCTGGTTGGCCGGCACTTTGATTTCGGTCGGTGTGAACTTGTGGTCCTTAATGGCCAGTACATAGTCATCGGCGCGCGTAGGCGCATCTGCCAGGACCAGCAAACCGATGGTTCCTATAGCTGCAAATACCGTTCGCATCCGACCCTCAACATAAAGAATGGCGGTCACAAAAGCATTAAATGCCGGCGATGCAATAACTTTCTTTCACTCTTGAATTATTCCAATGTAAGAACTGACGCGAACAGGTTGTGCCGCAAAGTATTGTGCCGATTTGTGGCAGAGAAAAAATTACGCGATCTCTATCGCCATGCTCTATCGCCATGTCCCGTTAGGCGGCCACCGGCAGGAACCCCCGTTGGCATCGCCCTGACGAAGATGCATTCTTCGCAACCCCGCCCCAGGCCCGTTCCAAAATGCTCCAAGGAGAGTGTAATGCAAGTTGTTGAAGCTCATGGCGCCCGTATTCCGACAATCGGCCTTGGCACCATGACACTCAAGGATGACGTCTGTGTACAAGCGGTAAAAACCGCATTGCAGATCGGTTACCGCCATCTCGATACGGCTGCCTTTTACGGCAACGAAAAAGAGAACGGCGAGGGCCTGCGTCAGTCGGAAATAAAGCGTGAGGACGTATTCATTTGCACCAAAGTGCGGCAGGGCGACTTGATGCCGGATGCATTCGCCAGGGTGCTTGAACAAAGCCTTGCCAATCTCAAATTGCCTTTCGTGGATCTCTTGTTGATCCACTGGAATAATCCGGACGTGCCATTCAAGCTTTCGGTCGGCGCGTTGTGCAAGGCGAAGAAAGAAGGAAAGGCCAAACATATCGGCGTCGCAAATTTCACGAGCACCATGTTGGACGAAGCCTGGGCGGTCACGTCCGAGCCGCTCGTCTGTAATCAGATCGAGGTGCATCCCTTCCTTAATCAGGACAAGGTGCTGGCCGCTTGCAAGAAGCACGGCATGGCAGTCGTCGCCTATTGTCCAATCGCGCGCGGCAAAGTCCCCGGCGCTGACGCGCTTGAGCGCATCGGCAAGGCGCACGGGAAAACCGCGGCACAGATTTCGCTACGCTATCTCGTGCAGATGGGCGTCTGCTCAATTCCGCGGACCGCCACCCCCGAACACCTGAAGCAAAACCTAGATGTGTTCGATTTTAAATTATCGGACGCCGAAATTGCGGAGCTTAAAAAGCTCAATGCAACGAACATGCGCGTGGTGAATCCGCCACACGCGCCAAAATGGGATATACCGTGATCGACAACCGCGTTGCCGCGGCCGGGCCCGTTCAAAAATGCCAAAGGTAAACGGCGCATCCACAGTCCCCTCTGTCGAGCCCAATGGTTTCCGCATTCCGATGGTTGGGCTCGGCACCTGGGCCTTACGCGGCCGGGATTGCGCGCGATTGACAGAGCAGGCCATTGGCCTCGGCTACCGTCACATCGACACGGCCCAAATGTATGACAATGAGCATGAGGTCGGTGAGGGGGTTCGCGCCTCGGGCAGGCGTGTCGAGGTCATGGTCACCACCAAAGTACAGCCGACGCTTCTGGCGCCACACGATCTCGAGCGTTCGGTGAAGGAAAGCCTGGCACGGCTGCGACTTGATGTCATCGATCTTCTTTTGATCCATTGGCCGAATCCGCGCGTCCCTCTTGCCGAGACCCTCGGCGCCATGGCGAAGTTGAAGCGCGAGGGCTACACGCGGCAGATCGGTGTTTCGAATTTTACGGTGGCGTTGCTCGATGAGGCCAACAAGATTTCGAGCGAGCCGTTGGTCTGCAATCAAATTGAGTGCCATCCTTTTCTCAACCAGGACAAGGTGATTGCCGCTTGCCGAAAGTACGGGATGGCGGTTGTCGCCTATAGCCCGATCGCGCGGGGCGGCGCGAGCGGTGATAAAGTCCTGGAAAAGATCGGCAAGGCCCACGGGAGAACCGCAGCACAGGTTTGCCTGAGGTGGCTAGTTCAACAGGGAATTGTGGTGATTCCGCGCACCAGCAAGATAGAGCGACTGGAAGAAAACATCGGTCTGTTCGATTTCGAATTGAGCGATGCTGAGATGCGGGAAATTGCTGGCCTTTCCCGCAGGGGCAATCGTATCGTTGATTGGACGTGGTCACCGAAGTGGGATTGAGGCTACAAGGCACCTGTGACCCTTCGTACCGACACAGCTCTCGTTCTCTTTTCCGGCGGGCAGGATTCGACCGTTTGTCTCGCTTGGGCGCTCGAGCGCTTCGCGCGCGTCGAGACGATCGGCTTCGATTATGGCCAACGGCACGCGGTTGAGCTCGCCGTGCGTGGCCGACTTCGCGCGCACATGGGGCAATTGCGTGCGGACTGGAAAACGGGCCTTGGCGAAGACCATTTGGTCAAGCTCGATGCCCTTGCCGCGATTTCCGACACGGCGCTCACGCGTGAAACCGCCATCGAGATCGCCGCCAGCGGCTTGCCGACCACGTTCGTTCCGGGACGAAATCTGGTCTTTTTCTGTTTCGCCGGGGCGCTGGCCTATCGGCGCGGCGCGCGCCATCTCGTTGCGGGCATGTGCGAGACCGATTATTCGGGTTATCCGGACTGCCGCGACGACACCATTAAAGCGATGCAGATCGCGCTAACGCTCGCGCTCGACAAGCGCGTCACCATCCACACACCGCTGATGTGGGTCGACAAGGCCGGGACATTCGCAATGGCGGAGCAAATTGGCGGCAAAGCTTTTCTTGATCTCGTGATTGAGGACAGCCATAGCTGCTACCTGGGCGACCGCACGAAACGCCACGACTGGGGTTACGGATGCGGCGAGTGCCCGGCTTGTCAGTTGCGGGCCAAAGGATTTGGCGAATTTAAGGATCGAAAGAAAACATGACCGATAACGACAAGCGCAGAAATATTGAGGGCAGCATCTTTCTCGTACTCTTCTGCCTCACCATCCCCGCCGCCAACTGGATGATCGGGCACCTGGGAACGATGTGCGTTCCGAACGGGCCCTGTCTGGTTCCGGTTGCGCCGGGCGTGATGGCCCCATCCGGTGTGCTGTTGGTGGGAGCCGCGCTCGTCCTGCGCGATCTCGTCCAGCGCCGGCTCGGCGTCGAG
>JBATYN010000316.1:0-6933 GCA_049674125.1 Pseudolabrys sp.
GGCAGCGTGTCGTCGGCAGCGATGAATGGCGCGGCGAAGGCCGCGAGAGTTGACAGGCCGACCGCCGGTTTGCCGGCAGCGAGGGCGATACCGCGCGCCGCGGCGATTCCGACGCGTAAGCCAGTGAAGCTTCCGGGTCCAGTGGTGACAGCAATGCGATCGAGGTTGCTGAAGTCGATCTGCGCGCGATCGAGTACACGTGCGACAAGCGGCATCAGCGCTTCGGCGTGGCCGCGCTGCATCGGCAGCGATTCATGCGCGTGGCGTCCGTGCACATCTGCGGTGTCGATCACCGCAACGGAGCAGGCCTCGAGGGCGGTATCGATTGCAAGGACGCGCATGCGTCGAATTTAGCACTGTCGGGGCGGGGATTGTCCGGGCATCCACGCATTTGTTGCAGATAAGCCCTATTACGTGAATGCCCGGCGCAGGCCGGGCATGACGCAGTAAAGGCCTTAAAGGCCGCAAATCACATCGGCCGAACTTCGACCACATCCGGCACAAAATGCCGCAGCAGGTTCTGGATGCCGTGCTTGAGAGTGGCGGTCGATGACGGGCAGCCAGAGCAGGCGCCTTTCATGTTGAGATAGACGATGCCTTCCTTGTAGCCGCGGAAGGTGATGTCGCCGCCGTCGCCCGCGACCGCCGGACGCACGCGCGTCTCGATCAAGTCTTTGATAGTTGCGACGATCTCTGCGTCTTTGGCATCGAAGAATTCTTCCGCTGCAGCTTCGCCCGACTTGGCGTCGTCCGCCAATAGTGCAGCGCCGGACATATAGTGTTCCATGATGGCGCCGAGTACCGCCGGCTTGATCTGTTGCCAGTCGCCGTCGGTCTTGGTCACCGAAATGAAATCGGAGCCGAAGAAGACGCCACCGACATTCGGAACGTCGAACAGCTTAGTGGCAAGCGGCGATTGCGCTGCGGCTTCTTTCGTCGGCATGTCGAGGGTGCCGGACTCGAACACAGATCGCCCCGGCAGGAATTTCAGTGTTGCCGGATTCGGCGTAGCTTCGGTCTGAATGAACATCGAGCGGCTCCATGCCTCAACGGGTTCAAAGGCCCGCGGGTCGTCGGATTATAGCGCATAAATGGCGATTATTGTGGCCGCGGTCAACGGGCACAAAATCGGCATTAATCACGAGCTTGCGTCGATGTCATCGTCGCTCAGATGTCCTGGAACCAGTGCCACCGGGATCGGGAACATGCCGGCGGTTTTGGCCAGGTTAGTGACCAGCGGGCCAGGGCCCTCGCTGCCGATGCCGGCAGCCAGCACCAAGATGCCGATATCAGCATCTTCGTCGATCAGCTTGATGATTTCTTCGGCTGTATCGCCTTCGCGGATCACTCTGTCGGGTGTAATGCGGGCGATCTTTTTTGCGCGTGCGGCGTATTTGTCGAGGGCAGCGTTCGCGGCTTCCTGTTGCTCGGCCTTCATGATGTCGGCTACACCAAGCCATTGCTGATCGCGATCGCCCGGCTCGATCACTCGCAACATGACTATCTGCGATTTAGTGCGCCCCGCGCGTTTGGCCGCCCAATAGACGGCGCGGTCACACTCTTGGGTGTCGTCGATGACCACCAAATATTTTCGCTTGTGGCCGGCCTCGTAACTGCGGCGCTTACTGCTCATGGGCGTGACGCTCCCGTCCGAACATATCCGCAATAGTGGATGCACAAGCGGATGATGGTGGCACGGCGGCCGTCACGCCGACAAGGAGGGTGTCCCGCGCCGCAAACTATCGTCTCACGAAACCGACGATATCCTTGACGGCCTTCATGGTTTCGGCCGCAATCACCTGGGCGCGTTGCGAGCCATCACCCAACACCGAATCGATATAGACCGGATCCTGGACCAATTTCTTCATCTCGGCTCCGATTGGTCCAAGTTTTGCGACAGCGAGATCGACCAGGGCGGTCTTGAAGGTAGAAAATTGCCCGCCGCCAAATTGTCCGAGCACCTCGGTTTTGCTCACGCCCTGCAGCGCGGCGTAGATACCAACGAGGTTGTCGGCCTCGGGGCGCTGCGCCAATCCCTTCTCATCACTCGGCAGCGGCTCGGGGTCAGTCTTGGCCTTGCGAACTTTCTGCGCAATCGCATCGGCGTCATCGGTGAGATTAATACGCGAATAGTCGGATGCTTCCGACTTCGACATTTTCTTTGTGCCGTCGCGCAGCGACATCACTCGTGTTGCCGGTCCTTGTATCAACGGCTCGGGCTGGGGGAAAAATGCTTCGCCATAGCCATGCGCTTCGATCGAGGCTCCGAAGTCATTGTTGAATTTCTGCGCAATGTCGCGCGACAGTTCGAGATGCTGCTTCTGATCTTCGCCGACGGGAACATGAGTCGCGCGATAAGCCAGAATGTCCGCTGCCATCAGGTTCGGGTAGACGTAGAGACCGACTGAGGCGTTCTCGCGATCCTTGCCGGCTTTCTCCTTGAACTGGGTCATTCGGTTGAGCCAGCCGATGCGTGCAATGCAATTGAATACCCAGGCGAGCTCCGCATGCTCTGCGACCTGGCTCTGGTTGAAGATGATGTTTTTCTTCGGGTCGATGCCGCAGGCAAGAAATGCGGCGGTCACCTCGCGCGTGGCGCGTGGCAGTTCACTCGGGTCTTGCCAGACTGTAATGGCATGCAAATCAACCACGCAATAGATGCAGTCGTAGCGCTCCTGCAGCGCCACGAACTTGGTGATCGCGCCAAGATAGTTGCCGAGGTGCAGATTACCGGTCGGCTGGACGCCCGAAAATACGCGTTCCTTGAACGCCATCGCCTGTCCTTTTCAGTTGCGCGGCGACCCATGCCATGCCGAAGGCGCGCGGCGCAAGGCCCTCAAACGCGCGTGTGCAGGGCTGCCGCGATATCCTTGAGCTTCGCCACTCCGAACACATGCAGTGCCGCGGCATAAACGGCTACACCCAGTGCGACCAGTGCGGCGAGCAACTCAAAGCGCCCGAGCGACGTGGCGGGAGTACCCAAGGTGTAGGTGGGGTAGGCGACGACGGCTGCCATGACGGTGGTCGCGAGGACGATGCGCGGGAGACGCTGGCGGGCGTCATTATCGAGACGCAGCCAACGCCGCCAATAAAGTACGGCGCCAAGCAACGAGGCGCCAACCCAGCCCGAGATCGCGATTGCCGCGGCGACGCCGGTGGGCCCGTATTGAGGAAAAAGCATCACGCCTCCGGCGATGGCGGCAGCAAGACCACACAAGGCTGTGTACATGGGCGTGTGTGTATCCTCGTGAGCGAAAGACACTGCCCCAAACACTTTTTCCAACACATGCCCCGGCAATCCGGCACAGATCGCGGCAAGGGCGGCCGCGACCGCGTCTGTATCTTGTGATCCGAATGCGCCCCGTTCGAAGAGCCCGCCCGCGATCGGATTGGCCAGCAGCGCAAATCCCGCCGCCGACGGTAGTGCGAGGCCGAGCGCAATCTCGTAAGCGCGTGATTGAGCGCCTGTCAGTGCGTTATTGTCGCCGGTGTGCACGCTGGCAGAAATGCGTGGCACGATCACTGCCGCCATCGCGGCGGAGGCGACGCCGAGTGGAAGTTCGTACAGCCGGTTGGCGTAATAGAGCCACGCCACTGCCGCAGGTGAAGCAGACGCGATTGCGGTTGCCGCGATCAGCTTGAGTTGCGGGATGCCGGTGGCGATCAGGCCGGGCAGGGCGCGTCTAAAAAATGCTGCCGTTTGATCAGCCACACGCACTCGCGGGCGCCGCCAGCTCCGGCCGCGCGCCAAGGCCACAACCACAATCAAGAGCTGGCCGAAGCCGGCAACGACGACTGCCATCGCCAGCCAAATGGTGATCCACATTCGATCGATCTCGCGCGCGATAAGCGTGAGGGCTAGCAACAAGATCAGATTGAATATTGCGGTACTGATCGCGACGATGAAGACACGCCCCTGCGCGCTGAGCACAGCAGCGCCCACAGCGACCAAACCCGCCAGCACAATATAGGGTGCTACAATCATGAGCAGCAGCGTCGTCTGATTGCGCAACGCCGCTTCGAAACCGGGCGCGATAACGGCGATGATGGAAGGTGCGAAGATGGTGACAATCAAAACGATGATGCCGGTAAAAATCCCGATCACTACCATGGCCCGGAGGGTGAACCGGCAGGCATTGACCACTCCATCCTCGCCGCCGCGCAGCTTGAGCCAGATCGGCACAAATGCGCTATTGAGCGCACCTTCCGACAGGAGTCGCCGAAAAAAATTAACGACCTGCAATACCGCAAAGAATGCTTCTGAATATGCTCCGGCCCCCAACAGCGCAGCAATCCATGCATCACGCAAATAGGCCAGCAACCGCGATGTCAGAGTGCCGCCGCCGACTGTGGTGATATCACGTGCCAGTGACATAAAGTGATTCCCCGGCGAGCACTCTAAGCCTGAGGGCACGCGCCCGTCACCCATGCGATGTGGTCGCTTGCCGCCGCGTGTTCGCTCGATATAGTGCGCGCGCCATCAACGAAGGATTACGCATGACCGCCCCCCGCTACGACGTGCTCGGCATCGGCAACGCCATTGTCGACGTTATTGCCCGCACAGAGGACGACTTCCTCGTGGCACAGGGCATGCAAAAGGGCACGATGGCGCTTATCGACGAAGCGCGTGCACAGGCGATCTATTCGGCCATGGGCCCCGCGGTGGAAAGCTCTGGCGGTTCCGCAGCCAACACCATCGTCGGTGTCGCCAGTTTCGGCGCCCGCGCTGCGTTCGTTGGCAAGGTCAAAGATGATGAACTTGGCCGCGCCTTCGCCCATGATATCCGCGCCGCCAATGTTGCCTTCGATACCAAGCCGGCACTAGGCGGACCTTCGACTGCGCGCTGCTACATCATGGTGACGCCTGACGGCGAGCGCACCATGAACACGTATCTTGGCGCCGCGCAGGACCTGAAGCCGGGCGATATCGACGAGGCGCAGGTCGCCAGCGCCGCGGTCACATACCTCGAAGGCTATTTGTGGGATCCGCCGCAAGCTAAAGAGGCATTCGTCAAGGCGGCGGGCATAGCGCACAAGGCTGGCCGGCAAGTCGCCCTCACATTGTCCGACGCATTTTGTGTCGACCGCTACCGCACGGAATTCCTCGAGCTGATCCGCAAAGGCACCGTTGACATCGTGTTCGCCAATGAACGCGAGCTGCACAGCCTCTACGAAACGGCCGAGTTCGACAGCGCGGTAAAGGCGTTGCGCGGTGAGGCAAAACTCGCCGTGGTGACGCGCAGCGAAAAAGGTTGCGTTGTGGTGTCGCGCAACGGCGTTGAAGCTGTGGCAGCGGAGCTGGTCGAACAAGTGGCGGATGTCACCGGTGCCGGCGATCTATTTGCGGCAGGCTTTCTGGTCGGGCTGGCGCGCGGCAAGGATCATCGCACCGCCGCCCGTCTCGGTGGCCTCGCGGCGGCAGAAGTTATCCAGCACATCGGCGCGCGACCGGCCGTGTCATTAAAAGGGCGCGCAGCCGAAAACGGCCTGCCACTTTAGAGCGACGTCTTCGAATTTGCTGGCGGGGAACGGGCGTGAGACGCCGGCACAAAACCGGCATTTCACGCTGACCGGCGAGCATCCTTCGTCAGGATAAGAGGCGAGGTCCTCAAATACCTCAGTCGACGCAGCGCCATGGCACTCGCAAGCAATTGGTAACCAATTGGTAACCGAACGTGGTTACCGATTGGTGAATAGCCACGCGAGAACGTCGGGCCATGGAAAAGCGCAAAATCGAGATCACAGGCAGCGAAGCGCTCGCAAATCCGGATAGCACGCCGGATCAGGCGCAACCCAAAATCGAGTTGCCGTCCGTGGAGTCTCCGTCGATCTCCCCGGCAACGTCGGAAGCGGCGGCCGAACCGGCCACGGCGGAACCACTCGCTGCAACCCAAGCGGAAAAAATTGCGCACGTTGCCGCTGATGTTGCGTCAGCCCAATCGATTCTTCAGTGGTTCACTTTGCGGCCACGCCACAAACGCCACGCCCTGCTTGTCGCTTCGGTAGCGCTTGCGGCGGCGCTGGGCGCAGTCTTTGGCGCGGCAACCAGCGGCGGTTTCTCCAGGTCCACAACTATTGATGTCGCGGTAGAGGAGAACAAGGCGACACAACAATCGGTCGCTCTTCTCACCAAGGAAATTACAACCCTGAAAGCGAGCCTCGAAACGGCGAACAAATCTGCCCATAGCCAGATCACGAAAATCAGCGAACGCCTCGCTCGCGACGGCGCGAACATCACGGGCTCAATCACGCCGCCACAAACGATTCCGCCGGCGCCGCAAGCAATGCCGCCACAGCAGCAGGCCGCACCTCTTCCGGTGCCGCGTCCCGCGCCCACCGCAGAAGCGTCACTGCCGCTACGTTTGCCCATCGTGACGGATTGGTCGATCCGTGAAACGCGCGACGGCTACGTCTATGTGCAGGGTCATGGCGACGTCTACCAGGTCGTGCCGGGCGCGCCATTGCCCGGACTCGGTCCTGTCGAACAGATCAAGCGGCAGGATGGACGCTGGTTGGTGGTGACCCCGAAGGGGATCATCGTCTCGATGCGCGACCGTCGCTATTTCGAACAATTCTAATCGCACGTAGCATATGACCCACAATTGGCGGCGCCTCTGGGCGCCGCTCTTCATTTGCGCGTGAGGCCGGTAGCGAGCCTCGTAAAAGCGTGTCAGATTTCCTGCCGCTCGAGGTGGCGCGGGTTTGTCATGCAGGGTGATTTGTTGAAAATCCTCTCAGCTGCGGCGTGGGTCATCGCGGTGGCAACGCAAGCCACTGCGCAGGGGGCGGCGCCCCCTACCAAGCCTGAAATGACGCAAAGCTGCCCGGGCCTGATCGCAGCGCGACCACCCTTTGTAGAGCCGGCTGCGCTGCGCCTTGCTGCTCTCGAGCGCGATCAGGTGCGCATCAGTTACGTCGGACATTCGACCTTCC
>JBATYN010000317.1:0-10572 GCA_049674125.1 Pseudolabrys sp.
CCGTCTACAGCTATCCGCCGCGCGGCGACGAGCAGACCTCGATGTTCGGTGCACCGGCGCGCTCGGAAGTCGGCGCCCAGATGTACAACCAGGCAATCAACACCGTCATGGTCTCCAAGTTCACGCAGGGCAAGGAGAAGCTCGACGACGTGATCAAATGGGCCGAGAAGGAGCTCGAAGGCACATTGCGCGCCTGAGCGAGCTTCGACTCCTCAGCTAACGGCGTGCCGGCCCTGTTCGGCCGGCATGCCACTTAGAAACCGTAACAGGGGCCGACCAGAGGCCGGCATCGCGGCATGGCAGACGCTGTCCACTCGTGGGGTGCCGCCGTCGATAGCACGGCTGACGCGCCCATCAGGCGCTCCGGCCTGAATCGCTTCATGCGGCGGCGCTCGACCATCGCGCTGCTCATGTGTACGCCGCTGATCCTGATCGTTGGCTGTCTGATCATCTACCCGGCCTTTTATTCGATCTATCTCTCGATGCTGAACAAAGCGCAGACGCGCTTTATCGGCGTGTCGAATTTCACCTTTCTGATGTCGCGCGACACGTTCTGGATGGTGGTGTGGCAGTCGACGATCTTCGCATTGTCTGCCGTGTTCTTTAAAGCGCTGATCGGCCTAATCACCGCGCATCTCGTTAACAACCTGCCGGTCAAGGGTCAGCGCAAATGGCGCGGCATGCTGCTGGTGCCGTGGGTGATCCCGCTCGCCCTCTCCACCCTCGGCTGGTGGTGGATGTTCGACCCCACCAATTCGGCATTCAATTACACCCTCAGAAGCATGGGCTTCGACGGGATTCCGTGGTTGAGCGATCCCTATTGGGCGCGCTTCTCGGTGATCCTGGTGAACGTCTGGTACGGCGCGCCATTTTTTCTGATCATGTACCTGGCGGCGCTCAAATCGGTGCCCGAGCAACTCTACGAGGCGGCGGAAATCGACGGCGCCACCGCCTGGCAGAAATTCATCCACATCACCCTGCCGATGATGCGCAATATTATCGCCATCACCGTGCTGTTCTCATTGATCGTCACCTTCGCCAATTTCGACATTGTTCAAATCATGACGGCAGGCGGCCCGCGCAACATGACGCACATGTTCGCGACCTACTCGTTCCTCCTCGGCATCCGCTCTGGCGATCTGCCACTTGGCGCGGCGACTTCGTTGTTCATGTTCCCGATTTTGGCCATCGCCGCGGTCTTCATTCTGCGCGGCGTCCGCAAGCGCGGCAGGGAGATCGGATGAGCACCCTTGCCGCCACCGTGCCGGCCGTCAGGCGCGCCGGCTCCCGCACCAGCCTATACCGCAGTCGCCGCTGGGCGCTGATCGCATCATATGTCTTTCTGATCATGTTCGCGATCTTCTTCCTGCTGCCGCCCTATTACATGGTCGTGACGGCGCTCAAGAGCGACGCCGAGATGGCGCGCCTGGCGACCAATCCGTGGTTCATCTTCGACGGGGTCACGCTCGATCAGTTCAGGATCCTGCTCGGGGAGACCGACTTCCTGATTTTCTTCAAGAACACTGTGATTGTGACGGTCTGCGTGGTGGCAATCACCATGGTGGTGAGCGTGCTGGCGGCGTTCGCGCTCGGCCGCATGAAATTCTGGGGATCCAGCGTTCTCGCCACCGGTATTTTCCTCACTTATCTGGTGCCGGATACGCTGCTGTTCATTCCGATGTTCCAGATCGTCAAATCGATCGGCCTGCTTAATTCGTACTGGGGCATGGTGTTGGTTTATCCAACACTGACGGTACCGTTTTGCACATGGATCATGATTGGTTACTTCCAATCGATCCCCAAGGAGCTCGACGAGGCCGCGCTGATCGACGGCGCCGGCCACATGCAGATGCTGTTCAAGATCTTCATCCCGGTGGCGCTGCCCGGCATCATCGCCGCCATGATCTTCGCCTTCACAGTCTCGTGGGCGGCCTTCGTCTACCCGATGGCCTTCCTCTATTCGTCGGATCAGCAGGTCTTGACGGTCGGCACTGTAACCAGCCTGATCCGCGGCGACGTCTACAAGTGGGGCATGTTAATGGCCGGCGCCTTGGTCGCCGCAGCGCCGCCACTCGTTATCTACGCATTCCTTATGGATTATTACATCGCCGGGCTCACCTCCGGCGCCACCAAAGGCTAAGCACATGGCTGAAGTAGCGTTGCATCAAGTCGTCAAGAAGTTCGGCGACGTCGAAGCCGTGCGCGCAATCGATCTCGACATCCCCGACAACGAATTTGTTGTATTGGTCGGCCCCTCCGGCTGCGGCAAGAGCACGACATTGCGCATGATCGCGGGACTGGAGGAAGTCACCTCCGGCAACATTTCGATCGGTGGTGAAATCGTCAATGACTTGCCGCCCAAGGATCGCGACATTGCGATGGTGTTTCAGAACTATGCGCTTTATCCGCACATGACGGCTTACGAGAACATGTCGTTCGGCCTAAAGCTGCGCAAATTCGCGAAGGCCGAGATTCGTCGGCGCGTCGAGCACGCCGCGCGCATCCTCGATATCACCGAACTTTTGGACCGCCGCCCAAAGGCCTTGTCCGGCGGGCAACGCCAGCGCGTCGCCATGGGCCGCGCCATCGTGCGTAATCCCAAGGTTTTCTTGTTCGACGAGCCACTGTCCAACCTCGACGCCAAGCTGCGCGTGCAGATGCGGACTGAGATCAAGCGCGTTCATCAAAAGGTCAAAACAACGACCGTCTACGTAACGCATGATCAGATCGAGGCGATGACGCTCGCCGATCGGGTTGTGGTCATGAACCACGGCCGCATTGAGCAGATCGGCACGCCCCAGGAGCTGTATCACCACCCGCGCACACGTTTCGTAGCAGGCTTCATCGGTTCGCCGGCGATGAATTTCATTCCCTGCGGGCTCGAACAGGCCGGTGCCGGAATGCGCGTGCGCATTTCCGACAAGATCACTTTACCGGTTCCGGCGGCAAATGAAGCGCGCTACCGCCCAATGACGGGCAAGGAGATGGTGCTGGGCTTGCGGCCGGAGCACATTACCGAGCCGCGCCACAATGGCCGCGACGACGGTTGCGATTTTGCCGCCATCCTGGACGTCGTTGAGCCGCTCGGCATGGAGACGATGGTCTTCTTTACGGTGGACGGCACCGAAGTTTGCGGCCGGGTTGAGCCTAGCAGTGCGGGCGCCGCAGGGGCCGCCATGCGGCTGCATGCCAATATCGACCATATGCACCTGATCGATCCCTCGACCGGTGCCGTCATTTAAGAACGCTCTGGAACAAACACCTATGTCTTTGCGGCCGCCGGCGCCCACAATTTTGGGCCGGCCCGCTGATATTGCGGAGGCCGAACGACGTCGGCGCCCAATGCCTTCGCCGCATGCCAACCCCAGTGGGGATCGTCCAGGAAGCAACGGGCCATCGACACCAGGTCTGCCTGGCCTTTGGCCACGACGTCTTCGGCCTGCTCTGGCTTCACAATCAAACCAACAGTCCGGGTAGCAATGCCGACCTCCTTTTTCACCCGTGCGGCGATCGGCACATTAAAGCCCGGTTCGGTGGGATTGCGGATATCGGCTGCAACACCACCCGACGAGACGCAGATAAAATCGATCCCCTCCGCCTTTAGCGCCCTGGAGATCGTCACGGCGTCATCCGGTGTCAAACCGCCTTCGCGCCAGTCGCTTCCGGTGATCCGCGCACCGAGCGGCACCGTTTTGGGCACCACGGCGCGCACCGCGCGCGCAATCGAAAGCGGGAAGCGCATCCTGTTCTCGAACGACCCGCCATATTGGTCGCTGCGCGTGTTGGAAATCGGCGACATGAAGCCGTGCGCGAGATAGCCGTGCGCCATATGCAGTTCAACCTCATCGAAACCGATACGCAGCGCGCGTTGCGCGGACGTTACGAACGCCGCACGCACACGCTCCATATCCGCTTCCGTTACTTCACGTGGCGTGTGCCAGCCCTCGCCAAACGGAACTGGCGAGGCGGCAATCGTCGGCCATGGATCGGCTTCCGGCTTGAGCGCCGCTGCGCCCTCCCAGGGCCGCTGGGCGGAGCCCTTGCGACCGGAATGGGCAATCTGGATGCCGAACTTTGCGCTGCCCATGCGCCGCGCCTGCGCGATCACGCGCGCTAATGCCGATTCATTGTCGTCCGAATAAAGGCCAAGGCACCCATGGGTAATGCGGCCATGGCGTTCGACATGGGTTGCCTCCACGATCACCATGGCGGCGCCCGAGTGCGCCAGCATTCCCAGGTGCATAAGGTGCCAATCGTTGGCACAGCCATCGTCGGCCGAATATTGGCACATCGGCGAGACCACGATGCGGTTGGCGAGTTCGAGACCCGCCATGCGAAAGGGCGTGAACAGGGTACTGGGCATGAGTTGGATTTGGCTCTGGCTGGGACGCGCTCGTTAGCGCCGTTGGATGGACTTCAGGTAGGCAATGATGGCACCCACATCGCCCGCGTCAAAGCTGAATTCCGGCATATCAGGGTGGCCAGACATAATGCCTTCCCCCAGCGCTTCTTCCAAAGACTCGATCGGATAACGCTGGCCGAGGGTGCGGAACGGAGGCGCAAGCTTATTCGGACTCTCGCCATTCCGAGCGACCGCATGGCAGGCCGCGCAGTTTCGGTTCAGCAATTCCTCGCCGTGCTTGAGATCCTGCGCGATTGCAGGCTGCTCTGCGACCATGGCTGTAAGCAAAATTAGGACGGCGCTTTTGGCGATGAGCGTCAGACTGGACGCACGTCGTCCGGAACTGGCACGAGCGCGGACGTAGCGAGTTTCGCCCAAAGCATTGTTAGGCGCTCGGCGTCGCGTATGTGCGCCATAAACTGCTCTTTTGTGCAATACCGTTGCCATCGGCCGCTGCGTTCGAGCTCGCGAATAGAGGCAAGCCGCCGCTGCGCAAGGGCATGCCATTTCGCAGCGATCTTATCGAACCGGACCCCGCCTTGCACGGCCGCCATTGAGTGCCCCCCGGCACGCGCCAAATTGGCAATCGAACGACGCGGTACGCATCGACGACAACCAAAAATTGCACGAAAACAACGGCATACAGCTGGATACCGCCGTCTACGCTGATTCGGGGATGTTTCAAAGAGGCAGGATGACGCTCAGAGGCGAATGCGTAATTTATTGGCGAGTTCGCCGACGATCCCGCGACGGAACAGAAGGACACATGCGACAAATATCGCGCCCTGGATGACCAGCACCCATTCTCCGATTGGCGCGAGCTTGAATTGCATCACGAGGATCACAAAGGCACCGACCACCGGGCCAAATATCGTGCCGAGGCCGCCAACGAGCGTCATTAGCACCACTTCACCGGACATCGGCCAATTTACATCGGTGAGCGAGGCCAGCTGAAGAACGATCGCCTTGGTGGCACCGGCCGCGCCTGCAAGCGTCGCCGAAAGTACGAAGGCGGCAAGTTTGTAACGATCGGTTTTGTAGCCGAGCGAAATCGCGCGCGTTTCGTTCTCACGGATCGCTTTCAGTACCTCTCCGAATGGAGAATGAATAATTCGGTAGATGAACATGAAACCGCCGAGGAAGATGATCAGCACGACCGCATACATCGCCATCTCATTTCTGAGGTCGATGAGGCCGAATAGATGGCCGCGCGGCACGCCCTGGATTCCATCCTCACCCCCGGTGAATTTCGCCTGCAGCGCCACGAAATACATCATTTGCGCCAACGCCAGCGTCACCATGGCGAAATAGATGCCTTGGCGGCGGATCGCCAGCGATCCCGCGACAATCCCCAATAGCGCGCCGGTCGCGGTACCCGTGAGAATCGCCAGCTCCGGCGTAAAGCCCCAGACTTTGGCCGCATGCGCGGAGAGATAGCTCGCCCAACCGAAATAAAGCGCATGACCGAACGACAACAGGCCGACATAACCGATCAGCAGATTGAAGGCGCAAGCAAACAACGCAAAGCACATCGCCTGCATCAGGAACAGCGGATAGGTGACAAACGGTGCAACCACCAGCGCGGCCGTCATAATGACAAAGCCGATCGTCTCGCCGTGCGTGCGCAGCACGGAGGGTTTCTTGGCGAGTGGATCGACGACGCGTTCCATCACCCTCTCCGTCCGAACAGGCCAGCTGGCCGCACAAGCAACACGATCGCCATGATGACGAAAATCACCGTATTCGATGCTTCGGGGAAAAAGACCTTGGTCAGGCCCTCGATCACCCCAAGACCGAAGCCGGTGACGATCGCACCGAGGATCGAGCCCATGCCGCCGATCACCACGACAGCGAACACAACGATGATCAACTCCGATCCCATCTGTGGCGACACGTTGTAGATCGGTGCCGCCATTACGCCGGCGAATGCAGCCAATGCGACACCAAAGCCGTAGGTGAGCGTAATCATGCGCGGCACATTGATGCCGAAGGCGCGTACCAGCGTCGGATTTTCAGTTGCGGCACGCAAATACGCGCCGAGACGCGTACGCTCAATGACGAACCAGGTACCGATGCAAACGCTGAGCGACGCGACGATCACCCAGGCGCGATAGTTGGGGAGAAACATGAAACCGAGGTTACGTCCGCCCTGCAGCGACTCCGGGACGGTGTAAGGCAGCCCGGCGGAGCCGAAGTAGTTGCGCGCAACCCCTTCCAAAATCAGCGCCAGCCCGAATGTGAGCAGCAGCCCATAGAGATGGTCGAGCTTGTACAGCCACTGCAAGAACAGCCGCTCGACGATGATGCCGGTAAAGCCGACAACAATGGGCGCGATGATCAATGCCGGCCAGTAGCCGAGCCCGGAATATTGCAGGAGCAGATAGGCAGCAAAGGCCCCCAACATGTATTGGGCGCCATGGCTGAAATTGATGATGTTGAGCATACCGAAAATAACGGCCAGTCCCAGACTCAGCAGCGCATAGAACGAGCCGTTGATCAGGCCGATCAACAACTGCCCGAACAACGCCTGCGAGGGGATCCCGAAAATTTCGATCATGATTCACCGCGAAATCGAGGGGCGGACAAGCCGCCCGCCCCTCATGTATTCGCAAGGGTTAGCCGGTCACCAGCGGGCACTTGCCTTCGTTAAGCGGACGGAAGGCTTCGTTCGCCGGAATGGTGGCGCGAAGTTTGTAGAAGTCGCCGGGATATTTTGATTCCGAAGGCTTCTTCACCTCGAACAGATAGGCCGGGTGAATGACACGGCCGTCTGCCCGCACCTCGCCCTTGCCGAACAGCGGATCGTCGGTCGGCATCGACTTCATCTTGGCCACAACCGACTTGCCGTCATGCTCGCCGGGACCCATCGCCAGACGGGTCTTGAGGTAGTGCGTGATGCCGGCATAGACGCCGGCGTGGATCATGGTCGGCCACTTGCCTTGCCGCTCCTGCTGCCAACGTTTGGTCCAGGCACGGTTGACGTCATTGGCGTCCCAGTACCAGGTCTCGGTCAGCACCAGGCCTTGCGCGGTTGGCAAACCAAGCGCCGCGACGTCGCTGGCGAACACCAGCAAGCCCGCAAGGCTCTGGCCGCCTTTGACGATGCCGAATTCAGCCGCCTGCTTGATCGAGTTAATGGTGTCGCCGCCAGCGTTCGCAAGGCCGATGACCTTGGCCTTCGACGACTGCGCCTGCAGCAAGAATGACGAGAAGTCGTTGGTGTTGAGCGGGTGACGCACCTTACCCAGCACCTTGCCGCCGTTTTTCTCGACGACCGCTGCGGTGTCCGTCTCCAGCGCATGGCCGAAGGCGTAATCCGCGGTGAGGAAGAACCATGTGTCGCCACCGGTCTTCACCATGGCCTTGCCGGTACCGTTGGCAAGCATCCAGGTATCGGATGTCCAGTGCACGGTGTTGGCGTTGCACTTTTCGCCGGTCAGCGTTGAAGCGGCTGCGCCGGAGACGATGAAGATCTTGTTCTTCGCCGCCGCGACCTGGCTCACTGCCAATGCAACACCGGAGTTTGGCACGTCGATGATCATGTCGACCTTGTCGACGTCGTACCATTGATTGGCGATCTGGGTGCCGATATCCGGCTTGTTCTGGTGGTCGCCGCTGATCATTTCAACCTTCACATTAGGATGATCCTTTGTGAAGTCGGCGATCGCCATCTTGGCGGCGGCGACAGAGCCCGGACCGCCGATATCCGCGTAAAGACTCGACATGTCACTGAGTACGCCGATCTTTACGTCAATCTGCTGGGCGTCTGCCGCCCCACAGGTGAGAACCGCGGCCAGCGCCGCTAGTCCCAATGTTTTTCTCATTCGTATGTCCTCCTTGTTGTTATGATCGATCGACCCGTGAAATTCAGCCGCTCACCAGAGGACAATTGCCCTCGTTTATCGGGCGGAAAGCCTCATCCGCGGGAATGGTCGCGCGCAGTTTATAGAAGTCACCGGGATATTTTGACTCCTCCGGCTTCTTCACCTCGAACAGATATGCCGGATGCAGCTTGCGACCGTCGGCGCGAATGGTGCCTTTGCCAAACAGCGGGTCGTCTGTGGGCATTTCTTTCATCTTGGCGACCACGGTCTTGCCATCCGGGTTGCCGCCAAGTGCAGCACGGGCCTTGAGATAATGCAGCGTGCCAGCATAGACGCCCGCCTGGTTCATGGCCGGATATTTTCCTGCGGAGTTACGTTCGGCGTGCCACCGTTTTGTCCAGGCGCGCGTGGCGTCGTTCAGGTCCCAATAGAAAGTCTCGGTCAGCACCAGACCCTGAGCGGTCGGAAGGCCAAGTGCGGCAACATCCGTGGCAAACACAAGAAGGCCGGCGAATTTCTGCCCGCCCTTGGCAATGCCGAATTCGGCGCCCTGTTTGATCGAGTTGATGGTATCGCCGCCGGCATTGGCGAGCCCAATGATTTTAGCCTTGGAAGCCTGCGCCTGCAGCAGGAACGAGGAGAAATCATTCGTGTTGAGCGGGTGACGGACCTTGCCGAGGACCTTGCCGCCGTTCTTCAAGACGACCGCTTCGGTGTCGCGCTCGAGCGCGTGACCGAAAGCGTAGTCGGACGTGAGGAAAAACCAGGTATCTCCACCCGTTTTCACGACAGCCTTGCCCGTACCATTCGCCAGCATCCAGGTGTCATAGGTCCAATGCACCATGTTGGCATTGCACTTTGGTCCGGTCAGATCGGAACTTGCAGGACCGGAACCGACAAAGACCTTATTCTTCTGACTCGCAATCTGACTCACGGCGAGCGCGACACCGGAATTCGGCACATCAACGATCATGTCGACATGGTCGACGTCGAACCATTGATTGGCAATCTGCGAGCCGATGTCCGGCTTGTTCTGATGGTCGCCACTGACGACCTCGACTTTCACATTCGGATGATCTTTCATGAAGTCAGCTGCCGCCATCTTGGCGGCAATCACCGAGCCGATGCCGGTCGCGTCCGCATAAAGGCTCGACATGTCCGTCAGGACACCGACTTTCACATTCAGCTGCTGTGCATTGGCGGTACTGCAAGCCAACACAACGGCAAGGGCCGTCAGACCGATCATTCGTTTCATTGACGTAACCTCCCTGCTTTCCTGCCCAAATCGTTTCTTTTATTAAACGCCCAGATAGTCGTGGAGCTTGTCGACATTGGCGTCCAGCTCGGCGTTAGCAAACTGATCGATGATACGCCCATGTTCCATGACGTAGTAGCGGTCCGCAACGGTCGACGCGAAGCGGAAATTCTGTTCCACCAGCAAAATGGTAAAGCCCTGCTCCTTGAGCGCCCGAATGGTCTTGCCGATCTGCTGGATGATGACCGGTGCAAGCCCTTCAGTAGGCTCGTCAAGTAGTAAAAGCCGCGCGCCCGTGCGCAAGATGCGGCCGATCGCCAGCATTTGCTGCTCGCCGCCAGAGAGTTTGGTTCCCTGGCTGGAGCCAAGCCGCTCCTTGAGATTTGGAAACAGATCGAAGATTCGTTCCAACGAAAGACCGCCGGGTTTAACCACCGGCGGCAACAACAAGTTTTCCTCAACAGTCAGGCTGGAAAACACGCCACGCTCCTCGGGGCAAAGAGCAACGCCAGCGCGCGCAATCTGATCGGACGTACGGCCGATCAGTTCCCCGCCTTGAAAGCGCACCGATCCGGTGCGGTGCCCGACGATTCCCATGATCGACTTGAGGGTTGTGGTTTTGCCGGCACCGTTGCGTCCGAGCAGCGTGACGACTTCGCCCTCATTCACATCGAACGTCACACCGTGGAGAATGTGCGATTCGCCGTACCAGGCTTGCAAATCCTTGATCGCGAGGAGAGGCGTGCGTACGTCAAGCATGCCCGACCCCCATATAAGCTTCGCGAACCTCGGAATTGCCCGACACAGCCTCGTAGTCGCCTTCCGCCAGCACGCGGCCGCGCGTGAGCACCGTGATGTGATGCGACAAATCGGCAACGACCGAGAGATTGTGTTCGACCATCAAAACGGTGCGGTCGGCTGCAACGCGCTTAATCAGTTGCGAGACGCGGTCGATGTCCTCGTGACCCATGCCTGCGGTCGGCTCGTCGAGCAGCAGCATTTCCGGATCGAGCGCGAGCGTCGTGGCGATCTCGAGCGCGCGTTTGCGGCCATAAGGAAGTTCGACCGCAGCCCAATCGACGACTGAGGAC
>JBATYN010000318.1:0-9806 GCA_049674125.1 Pseudolabrys sp.
TGGACTAAGATATGCGGATTGCGCGTGCGTGGCGCGGAGATCGTTGCGACCGGATCGCAACCGGCCCTTTCGCTTTTCTCCCTGCCCACCGTCGCGCGGCGGGTATAGACTTGCGGTTAAATCTGCCCGTCTGAGGCAGGTAGCCCTGGGGAGGGACGGTATGAACCACAAGCACGTCTCGCGCCGCACCATACTGAAGGCCGGCGTGGCGTTTGGCGCAGCGACCGTTTTTGCGCAACCGCTCAAGGCCGCGCCGCCGCCGCCAAGTGCGGTGACGCCGGCGCTGATTGAAGCTGCGCGCAAGGAAGCCAAAGCCTCGTTTTACACCGCGCTCGAGCTCAACACCTCGGAGCGTCTCGCCCGCGCCTTTGAGGCGAAATATCCCGGCATTGCCATCCGGGTCGAGCGATCGGGCGCCGAACGCGTGTTTCAGCGCATCGCACAGGAACAGTCGAGCCGGATTTATGCAGTCGACGTGGTGTGCAGCACCGACCCGTCGCATTTCATCGACTGGAGCAGCAAAGATTGGGTTGAGCCTTACGTGACTGAGGACATGGCCAAGCATTTTCCGCCCGATCAGGTCGATCCGAACGGGATGCATGCGACGCTCTGCGCCTGGCTCGAAGTTATTGGCTACAACACCAATCTGGTGAAGCCCGAAGATGCGCCCAAAAGCTATGCCGATCTGCTCGATCCGAAATGGCAGGGCAAGATTGTCAAAGGCCATCCCAGTTACAGCGGCGCGATTCTGACCAACACTTATCTGTGGGTGCGTGATCTCGGCTGGCCGTATCTCGAAAAGCTGGCGCAGCAGAAGGTCATGCAGTTGCAATCGGCCGCCGATCCACCGAAGAAGATCGCCATCGGCGAACGCGCGGTGATGGCCGACGGCAACGACTACAGTCTTGAAGTCGGAAAATCGAACAATCAACCGGTCCAAGTCGTGCATCCGACGGAAGGCTCGCCAGTTATCCCGGTGCCGTCGGGTATTTTTCGTAATGCGCCCAATCCGAATGCCGCCCGGCTGTTTCAGAATTTTCTGTTCAGCGTGGAGGCGCAGCAAATCTTCATCGACGTGTTCGCACATCGTTCGTTTCATGCACAGGCCAAAGAGAAGCCGGGCCGCGCGCCATTATCGAGCTTCAAGCTGTTGCAAGCCGATCCCAAACTCGTGCTGGCGCAGAGTGAGGAAATCAGGGCGCGTTACAGCAAGCTTTTCGGGGTGTGAGCGGGTTTCTTATCCCTCGCGGAAGGGTTCAACAAGGGCGCATTGCCGCGATCGCCTGGGCAATCTGATCGGGATTTGTTACCGGCAGCGAACAGCGCTCACCGACGCAGATGAACACCGCGCTTGCCTGCGCGCCCTTCAGCTTTTCTTGCGCAGGATGCGCGGCCGGCAAATCGCCTGTATTCGCCGCACGCAGAACAACGCGGTCGAGAAACGGCAGCTTGAGCGCAGCTTGCGCGAAGCGTTCTGCCTCCGATCCAACCGCTATGATCTCGGCACCACGCAGGCGCAGGTCGAGCGCATTGAGCAGCGCCATGTGTCCGAACAAATTGCGCTCGGCCGCCGAAAGAATCCCGTCGATCAGTCTGTCGGATTTTTCCCGCCACTTGTCGTCGCCCGCCAGTATGGCCAGGCGGACAAGATTTTGTGCGGCGACGGCGTTTGGATTAGGTGTCGCATCGTCCTGCGTTGAGTGCGGCCTCAACAACAGGTCGTTGGCGTCGTCCGCAGAAAGATAGTAGCCGCCGGTATCGGCGTCGGCGTAGTGCGTGTCGAACGCGCTTTGCCACGCAAGCGTGCGCTCGAGATAGTGATGCTCGCCGGTCGCTTCATAGAGTGCGAGCGCCGCGCGGATCATGGCGGCGAAATCTGACGCCAGACCCGGAAATAGCAATTTCCCGTCGCGCCAGGAATGTCCCAGCCGATCTCCTTTGCTCATCGTTTGCGCAATAAAATCGAATGCGCGTTTTGCCATAGCGAGCCATGACGGCTCATCGAGAATAATCCCGGCATTGACCAGGGCGGCGATCATCAGCCCGTTCCAGTCAGCCAGCACCTTGTCGTCGAGGCCGGGACGCACGCGGCCGGCGCGCGCGTCTAGCAGGATCGCCCGCAAACTCTCGAGTCGCGCCTCATCGGCCTCATTTCGCTGCACATCCTTGAGCCGGTTGAGGATGTTGTGGCCCTCGAAATTTCCCTCGTCGGTCCCGTCGTAGTGGTGCGTGAAGAACTCGCCGGCTTCCGGCCCGATCAGCTCGATGATTTCGTTTTTAGACCAGACGTAAAACTTGCCCTCTTCGCCTTCGGAGTCGGCGTCGAGCGATGCGGCAAAAGCGCCCTCCTCCGTGGTCATTTCGCGTCGAAGCCATTCGACCGTCTCACGCGCGCGCCGGGCGAATAACGGCGTTCCGCTGCGCTGCCAGGCGAGCGCCAGCAACTCTAGCAGCTGCGCGTTGTCGTAAAGCATTTTCTCGAAATGCGGCACGAGCCACCTTTCGTCCACCGAGTAGCGGGAGAAGCCGCCGCCAAGATGATCGTAAATGCCGCCTTCGCTCATTCTCTCCAGCGAATGTTCGACCGTTTCGAAGAAGCGCGTGTCGTTGGTGCGAATACCGGCGCGCCAGAGCATTTCCAGAATGGCCGGCTGGGGAAACTTGGGCGCGCCGCGCAAGCCGCCGTTGACGTTGTCGAACATATTGCCGAGCTGCATGGCCGCGGCGTTGAGCTCCTTCAGGCCGATTGTAACTTTGCCCGCCGGCCGCGCCTTGTCAGAAAGCTGAGACAACAGAGCTGCGCGATTCTGCTCGATCCGCTTCGGCTCCTCGCGAAACAGCCGGGCGACCTCGCGCAACACGTCAACAAAGGCCGGCCGCCCGAAGCGCGACTCTTTGGGAAAATAAGTTCCACCCCAAACCGGTTCGGCTTGCGGCGTCAGAAACATCGTCAGCGGCCAGCCCCCCTGCTCGCCCAGAAGATGCAGTGCATTCATGTAGATCTGGTCGATATCCGGCCGTTCTTCGCGGTCCACTTTGATGTTGACGAACAGTTCGTTCATCACTTGCGCGGTGGCGTCGTCCTCAAACGACTCGTGCGCCATGACGTGGCACCAGTGGCATGCGGCATAACCAACCGAGAGCAGAATCGGCCGGTTTTTAGTCCTCGCCTCGGCCAAAGCGTCGGGCCCCCAGGTCCACCAGTCCACCGGATTGTGTTTGTGCTGGAGCAGGTACGGTGAGGTGGCTGCGCTGAGACGGTTTACATGCGCACTGGATTGAGCGGCCGACATCAACGCAGCCTAGCGCGGATCGGCGCCGGCTGGAAACTGCTCAACCGGATTGCGTCAAGGCAATATCGCGAACGCTCGCGCAGGGAAGCCCAGTCCTTTTTGTACTTTCGGCCATGTCACGACGATCAACGCCCCCTTCGCAGGCACCTTGTCGAGGTTCGCCATGACTTCGATCTGGTAGTGCCCGCGCTGGAGGATGTAGGTCTCCGACTCCATTTTGTCGGTGGTGTCGGTGTCCATCGACTCGTGGCCGGTCGCGACCACGCCGCGCTGTTCATAGAGGAACTTGATGGTCTCGAAAGCCCAGGCGGGAAACGGCGCGCGCTTGAAACGCTCCGGGTTGGTCGTCCAGTCCTTGTACATGTCGGTGCGCAGCGCGACGAATGCGCCGTGCGGAATGGTGCCGTACCTTTTTTCCCACTGTCTTAGATCGGAAACCGAGAAGGCGTGGTTCGGGTCCTTTTTCAGATAGGGCGTGTCGTCGAGCACGACCAACGGGAGGATCATCTGCTTGAGCGGGATCTCGTCCATGGTGACCCCTTTTTCGTCGAAATGCGCCGGCGGATCGACATGCGTACCGTATTGTCCGACCATTTCGTAGAAAGTGGCGCGGAAGCCATCGTCCTTGATTGTGTAAGGCTGGTGCGTTTTCGGATCGGCCGCGGGCGTCATCTTGGCTTGGCCAAAACCGGACCACACCGGTGTCTCCGGTCCGAAGCTATGGGTGAGATCGACAAATTGTTTTGACGTCAGCACGCGATAGGCGCGCGCGAGATCTTGCTCGGCGTGGACAGTGCCGGCACTCAACGTCAACGACACCAGTAAGCCTGCGAAGCTGGATGAAATTCGAATCATGGTATCCTCTCCGACCCTGTGACGATCAGGCTTCAATCATAACGCAACGCCCGGGCCGATCGAATATACGGTGTCCGGTCAGCCAGCCATTCGGCGCGTCTTTGGGCTTGACCCCCTGCCCGTCTCGGCGCTTCCGTGCGCCGCGATGTCTGAGACAATGCGTGAGACCATCTACGCGCTTTCGTCCGGTCGACCGCCGGCGGCGATTGCCGTGGTGCGTATTTCCGGGGGGGGAGCGGGTGAGGCGCTTAAGGCGCTCACGGGCAAAAGTCCCACGCCACGCCAGGCGGTGCTGGCACGCATTCGCGGCCGCGACAACGAGATCATCGACCACGCGTTAGCATTGTGGTTTCCCGCGCCCCACAGCGAGACCGGCGAGGACGTCGCCGAACTCCAGCTGCATGGGGGACGCGCGGTGGTGGCCGCCGTGTTTGCGGCGCTTGCGGACTTGCCGGGATTGCGTCCGGCAGAAGCCGGCGAGTTCACCCGGCGCGCCTTCGAAAATGGCAAGCTCGATCTTACTGCGGTGGAGGGCCTTGCTGATTTGGTGATGGCGGAGACCGAAGGTCAGCGGCGGCTGGCTTTGCGGCAAATGACGGGCGCACTTGGCGGCCGCGCCGAAGCTTGGCGCGCACAGCTGATTCAGGCACTGGCGCTGGTCGAAGCGCGCATTGATTTTTCTGATGAGGCCGATGTGCCGCAGGATCTGGTGACGCCCGCGTTGCAAATCGCACGCTCACTGGAAGGCGAAATATCATCGGTGCTCGCCGACGGTGGTCGCGGTGAGCGGCTGCGCGAGGGGCTGGTTGTTGCGATTGCAGGACCGCCGAACGCCGGCAAATCGACTTTGCTCAATCGCATCGCGAAACGCGAGGCGGCGATCGTCTCGCCTTACGCCGGGACAACACGCGATGTGATCGAGGTGCATCTCGATCTCGGCGGGCTGGCGGTCACAGTGCTCGATACTGCAGGAATTCGTGAGACTGATGACCCCGTCGAACGCGAGGGCGTGAAACGTGCACGCAACCGCGCGTCGGCGGCCGATCTTGTGCTGTGGGTCGTGGACGCCAGCGCTCCTATGGCTTCTCAAACGCCGAATATCGGCCCTGGGGCGTCGGGAATCTGGGTTTTGCGAAATAAAATCGATTTAGTTCAAATGGTTAGCAAAAGAAATGAATCATCATCTCAAATTAGAGGAAAGAATGAACAGCGTGCTCATACTAATAAATCCCTAAAAAACATGCTTAAGAAAGAGTTAACACAAAGAAATGAATCAGAATTCAGTAACAATGAACTAACATTCGATCTTTCAGCCACCTCCGGCGACGGATGTGACGCGCTCCTGGCCCAAATAGCAAAATACGCGGACAGTTATCTGACCGGCGCTGATTCGGCTTTGGTCACCCGCGCGCGGCACCGCAAAGCCCTCGAAGACACTGTTAGGGCGCTACGAGGTGCGCTGGGGCGTGATCTGGCCGGCCAAGAGGACTTAGTGGCTGAGGAGCTGCGGACGGCTGCACGAACGCTTGGGCGGCTTACGGGGCGGGTCGATGTGGAGGACATCCTGGACGTGATTTTCCGCGATTTTTGTATCGGCAAATAGGCGCAAATAGGCGCAAACATGCCCAAACATGCCAATGAATCGCGCGCCGGAAAGCCCTTCCCGGAGCCAGATGGCCTGTTTTCGGCCTCTTCTTCGAGCCTTCTTGGAGCCGTCCTGGCCCCGTCCTGGACCCGTTTTGGACCCTTCTTGGACGGTTGGCGATGTTTCACGTGAAACATTTCGGGCAATACCAATGTTTTTGACCCCTCCCCCCGCCTCCGCTACAACGCGCCATCCGAGGCGAAAAATGTCCAATCGATTCGACGTCGTGGTGATTGGCGGCGGCCATGCCGGCTGTGAAGCCGCGGCTGCGGCCGCCCATATGGGCGCCCGAACCGCCCTCGTCACCCACCGATTTGCCAGTATTGGCGCGATGTCCTGCAATCCGGCCATCGGCGGGCTCGGAAAGGGCCATTTGGTACGGGAAATCGATGCCCTCGACGGCCTTATGGGCCGAATCGCGGACCTCGGTGGAATCCAGTTCCGCGTCCTGAACCGCCGCAAAGGCCCGGCCGTGCGCGGCCCGCGCGCCCAGGCCGATCGCAAGCTCTATGCGTCTGCGATGCAGGCCGCGATCAGGGCTATCCCGAACCTCGACGTGATCGAGGCAGAAGCCGACGACCTCGTCATCGCGAACAATCGCGTTTGCGGAGTCAAACTTGGTGATGGCCGCGAGATTTCCGCCGGCGCTGTTGTGCTGACGACCGGCACCTTCTTGCGCGGCCTCATTCACATCGGTGAAAAGAAAACTCCCGCCGGCCGCATCGGTGAAGCGCCTGCGATGGGACTATCATCCACGCTGGAAAAATTTGGCTTTGCACTCGGCCGCTTGAAAACCGGAACGCCGCCACGACTCGATGGGCGCACAATCGATTGGTCCGCGCTTGAAATGCAATCGGGCGACGATCCGCCTGAGCCGTTTTCAACGCTGACAACGCGCATCGAAAATCCGCAAATCCAGTGCGGCATCACGCGCACGGTCGAAGCCACGCATAAGATCATCCGCGACAACGTTCATCGCTCACCGATGTACTCTGGACAAATTGCGAGTCGTGGTCCGCGTTACTGTCCGTCGATCGAAGACAAGATCGTCAAGTTCGGCGATCGCGACGGCCATCAAATTTTTCTGGAGCCGGAAGGTCTCGACGATCACACGGTGTATCCGAACGGAATTTCTACGTCGCTTCCGGAAGATGTTCAGCACGCACTGGTCGCTACGATTCCCGGATTGCAAAACGCGCGCTTCATTCGTCCTGGTTACGCAATCGAATACGATTACGTTGATCCGCGCGAACTTGCGCCGACGTTGCAAACAAAACGTTTGCGCGGATTATTTTTCGCGGGACAGATCAACGGCACCACAGGCTATGAAGAGGCTGCGGCACAGGGGCTTCTTGCGGGTCTCAATGCGGCTGCGCTGGCAGGCGAGGGCGATGACGTCGTCATTGATCGTGCGCAAGCTTATCTCGGCGTGATGATCGATGATCTCGTGACGCGCGGCGTCACCGAACCGTATCGCATGTTCACCTCACGCGCTGAATATCGTTTGCAGTTGCGCGCAGACAATGCCGATCAACGTCTCACCGACATCGGAATTGCAATCGGCTGCGTGAGCGCCGAACGCGCGCACGCGCATCAAGAAAAATCTGTTGCGCTCAATGACGCCCGCGAATTTGCAAAATCGGTTTCGCTCACGCCAAAAGAAGCTGAGGGTCACGGATTGTCGCTCAACAAAGATGGACAGCGCCGGACCGCGTTCGAACTGTTGTCGTATCCCTATGTGACGATCGCCGATATTGCGAAAATCTGGCCGCGCTTTGGCGAATTCGCGCCAAAGATTGCCGAGCAGATTGAGACCGACGCAAAATATGATGTCTATCTTTCGCGTCAGGCTGCCGACATTGCAGCGTATCGCCGCGATGAAAGTTTTGAGTTGCCGGATGATTTCGACTACGCAGCGTTGCCGGGTCTGTCGAACGAGATGAAACAGAAATTGCAAACGCATCGTCCGCGCACGATCGGCCATGCTGGCCGCATCGATGGCATGACTCCGGCCGCTTTGACGTTGCTGGTCGCGCACGTTCGGCGCGGCAAAAAGATTTCCGCGAAGTCTGCGTGAGCAAAAGCGGGCAGGGGGTTTTTGATCTCCGTGCCGATAAAGCGCGTGCGCTCGCGCTCTGCCCTGTTTCACGTGAAACAGAAACGCGGCTCGACATGTTCGTAGACGTGCTGTTGCTCTGGCAAAAAAAATTCAACCTCGTCGCATCCTCGACGCTTGGCGAAATGTGGACCCGCCACATCGCCGATTCGCTCCAGCTCTTGCCGCTCGCGCCCGAAGCGCGCGCCTGGGCCGACTTCGGATCGGGCGCGGGCTTTCCAGGGATTCCGATCGCTTGCGGGCTTGCAGGGCAACCCGGCGCGAAAGTCCATCTCATTGAAAGTGTTGGGAAAAAAGCGACTTTTCTGCGGGAGGCGGTGAGGGTGACCGGGACGCCGGCCGTCGTCCACCAGGCACGCGCTGAGAAATTTGGGGAAAGCTGTGCAGAAACCGTGGATGTCGTGACCGCCCGCGCCCTGGCCCCATTGAAAACCCTGTGCGATCAGGCGTTTCCTTTCATCAGCCGTGGCGCGGTCGGCCTGTTCCCCAAGGGACAACATGTAGACGCTGAATTGACCGATGCCGCTAAATATTGGAGACTCGAGGCATCAAAAGTACCCAGCAAGACCAGTCCTGCGAGTTCGATCGTCGTTATCCGCAGCCTCAGGCCGCTCTGAAGCGCCGAGGCCCAGGCTTTAGGGACAACTTCCAGAACGCCACCGCCGCACCGCCGACCCAACCGATGGACTGCCGCCCATGACCGAGACCCCGACCCCCGACCAGACTGGCGACCCGGAGGTTGTCGCCTTCGGCAAGCCGGGCGCAAAGGCCGATGCGGCCATTCGGCCCCGGGTGCTGGGCATCGCCAACCAGAAGGGGGGCGTCGGCAAAACTACGACGGCCATCAATCTTGGTACCGCGCTTGCAGCCATCGGCGAGCACGTGTTGATCGTCGACCTCGATCCGCAGGGCAACGCATCGACCGGTCTCGGCATCGAACGCAAATCGCGCCGCACGTCGACCTACGATGTGCTCACCGGCGCTGCGCCAATGCGCGATGCCGTGCTGCCGACCGCCGTGCCGCAACTTTACATCGCGCCATCGACAATGGATCTCTCCGGCCTCGAGCTCGAGATTGGCCAACAACGCGATCGTGCGTTCCGATTGCGCAACGCGCTCCGCCAGCTCAACAGCGGGACGCGCACTTACGATTTCACTTATGTGCTGGTCGATTGTCCGCCGTCGCTCAATCTGCTCACCGTCAACGCGATGGCGGCCGCAGATTCGATTCTTGTTCCGTTGCAATGCGAGTTCTTCGCGCTCGAAGGCCTGTCGCAACTTTTGAAAACAGTCGACCAGGTGAAGACAACGCTCAATCCGACATTGTCGATTCACGGCATCGTGCTGACAATGTACGACTCGCGCAACAATCTCTCCAATCAGGTTGTCGCCGACGTTCGCCAATTCATGGGCAGCAAAGTGTACGAGACCATCATCCCGCGTAACGTGCGTATCTCGGAAGCGCCATCGTACGGCAAGCCTGTGCTGGTTTACGATCTCAAGTGCGTCGGCAGCGAGGCCTATCTGCGGCTCGCGACCGAAATCATCCAGCGTGAAAAAGCCTTGAAAGCCGGCTAGCGGCTATTCTGCGTAAAAGTCCAAGGCTAAAGCCCAAGGCTAACGACGATAGGCACAGAACACGGAAAGGGATAGCGTGGCACGGAGTTCAGGAGCGGCGATGGCGGATCATTCGCGATTGGGACGCGGCCTGGCGGCGCTGATGGGCGACGTCGGCGATGAAGCCTCCGTTGCTGACAGTGGCCGCAAGCCGCGCCGCGCGCCGGTCGAAAATTTGCGGCCCAATCCGCGCAATCCGCGCCGGCTGTTCACAGACGCCGAGCTTGGCGAACTTTCCGATTCGATCCGCGAGCGCGGCATCATCCAGCCGATTGTGGTG
>JBATYN010000319.1:0-3278 GCA_049674125.1 Pseudolabrys sp.
GCCGCGATGCGTGCGATCGCTTGTATGGCCGGTTCGATAGCCACCATCATGTGATGCGCGTTCGCATGGATCAAGTTTTCGGAGTCACGGGCAATAGCGACATGGCCCTTCCAAAAGACCAAATCTCCGCGGCGGAGACTTGCGAGCGAAGACAATTTACCAATTGCCAATTCCTGCATATCGCTGTCGCGCGGACACGCGATACCGGCGGCCTGCAGCGCAACCTGGACAAGGCCCGAACAGTCCAGCCCGAGTGAAGTTTTTCCGCCCCACAGATAAGGCGCGCCGAGAAATTGTTCGGCGATCGCGACAAAATCCGCCTGGCGCGCTTTGATCGATGCCAGAAATGCGACCGGGACATGCCAGCCGTTCGCGGTGACGGCGAAGCGCTCGTCCTGCCGCGCGACCGCGAGCTTTGCGCCCATGGGCAACGCTACAATCGGTGACAACTTGATGTCCGAGGCTGGGAACGCGAATGCCCGGAGAGCCGAAATCTTGTGGGTTGGAGCAGGTCCGGTTGGCCCGAGCGCATTTGCCGATAGCCAGCCGACATAGCCGTCAGTCTCCAGCTGACCCCAGGCCCAACCTTCTTCGGTGATTTCGTAAATCATCACGCGCTCGCCGAGCACCGCTTGGGTATCCAACCTAGCCTCGTGCGATGGCGCGTGGCGCAGATCGGTAAGCGGCGCTATCACTTGGTAGCCGGTGCCTTCGACGAAGCGTTTGGCCTCGACCTGACCTTGCAAATGTTTCGCCGCAACGTCGGGGCGGAAAGGATTAATGCGGGGGTCGAGCGCGACCATGGTCAGGAATAGCGTGTGCTGAGCATTGAATAAAGAGCGCGCGCCGTCTGGCATTCGGCGCCTTCCGGGCGTCCAGGCTTGGCCGATGGCGTCCATGCAAAAATATCGAGATGCAACCAGGACGGTGCTGTCACGAATCGACGGAGGAACAGTGCCGCAATGATCGCGCCGGCATGGCCGCCGGTTCCGACATTGTTGAGATCGGCGACTTTTGAATCGAGCATGGCCTCATAGGGCCGCCACAGCGGCATGCGCCACATAGGGTCGTTTTCGGCGGCGCCTGCGCGCATGAGTTCGTCCGCGAGTGCATCGTCATCCGTGAAGAACGGAGGCACATCGGGCCCGAGCGCGACGCGAGCAGCCCCGGTGAGGGTCGCGAAATCGACGATCAGAGATGGTTTGTCCTCGTCTGCGAGCGCGAGCGCATCGGCCAGGATCAGGCGGCCTTCTGCATCCGTATTGCCAATTTCCACAGAAATCCCCTTGCGCGAGGCGTAAACGTCGCGCGGGCGAAAGCTCGTAGCGGAAATCGAGTTTTCGACAGCGGGGATAAGAACGCGGAGGCGGAGCTTGAGGCCACGCGCCATAATCATATGTGCTAGTGCCAGTGCGGTCGCCGCGCCGGCCATATCCTTCTTCATATTCAACCTGCCGGTGTCGGGCTTGATATCGAGACCACCTGTGTCGAAACATACGCCCTTACCGATCAGCGTAATCTTCGGATCGCTGACTTTGCCCCAGGTGACATCGATCAGGCGTGGCGCGCGCACCGAGCCGGCGCCGACGGCATGGATCAGCGGGAAATTCTTGGCGAGCACATCCCCGCTCGTGACCTGCACCTTGGCGGCATGTTGCTTGGCGAGCGCGCGGGCCGCTGCTTCCAATTCAGCCGGACCCATGTCGTTGGACGGCGTATTGGTGAGATCACGGCAAAGCGTCACCCCCTCGACGATATGGGTGAGGTCTTCGCCGTCGACACCGTCCGGCATGACCAGCCGCACATCGCGTGCTTCCGCCTTTCGGTAGCGGGTGAATTGATACGCCCCCAGCGCAAAAGCCAAAGCCGCCAGCCGCGAATTATGCGGCGCGTTGGCGAAACGGTATGTTCCTGGCGGCAACAATCCAACAAGCTGGCCGGGCCTGAACAGATCCTTCACCGGCTCGTCTTCGGTCTCGAGCCCGAACAAAACGCCCGCGAGCTTTCCATCCGCGCCCGGCACGATGAGATGACGCCCGGGTTTGGGCTCATAACCCGCGGCGCGAATGAAGACATGCTCGCGATCATCGAGGATCCTGGTCGCTTCGGCAAAGTTTGCGGTCGTGACAAACAGGATCGGCACAGCCTGCGTTTTGCCGGCGCTTGCGAAGACAGGATGCATGGCTACTCCGCGGCGTCCCGCATTGAAGACTTCGGCGTATAGCCGTCGCGCGTCTGTGGCAGCTTCCATCCGAGCATTTTCGAGGCGACCAGCGTGCGGAGAACCTGCGCGGTACCGCCGCCAATCGTGAACATGCGCGCGTCGCGTGCCATGCGTTCCAAAGGCAGCTCGCGCGAATACCCGCGTGCGCCGAAAAACTGCAGCGCATCGTTGACGATCTTGATGGCCATTTCAGAAGCGAAAATCTTGGCTTGCGCTGCCAGCATGGGGTCGGGAAATGCGCTGTTGTCGGGGCCACGCGAGCGTGCTGCCTGATACAGCATCAATCGCGCGGCGGTGAGCTGGGTCTGCATGTCGGCGAGCATCCATTGCAGGCCCTGGAATTCGCCGATCGGACGGCCGAACTGTTCGCGCGTCTTCACCCACTCCAATGCATGCTCCAGCGCGCCTGCAGCAATGCCCATCGCGACTGTGCCGGCGCCGACGCGTTGACTGTTGTAGGCATTCATCAGGTCGGCGAACCCGCGGCGAAGGCCCGATGGCGGCACGATGGCCATCGCCGCCGGGATTTCCAGATTTTCGAAAATGATCTCGCCTTCCGGCATGCCGCGCAGGCCCATGGTTTGCTCGCGCTTGCCGATGCGCAGGCCCTGGGATTCGCCGCGCACCGCGAGGAAGCCGCCGATTCCGAGCTCTTCGCCCTGCTCGTCGAACACGCGGGCAAATATCAGGTGCAGGCGCGAGACCCCGGCGCCGGTGATCCAGTGTTTCTTTCCGTTGAGGACGTAAGTGTCGCCGCGTTTGTTCGCACGGGTGGTCATGGCGGTCGTATCGGAGCCGGCATCTGGTTCAGTGATGCAGATCGCTGGCTTATCGCCTTCCAGGACAAGCCGGGCCGCCAGCTTCTTCTGCCCCTCGTTGCCATAGGCCATCACGGTCGATATCGCGCCCATATTGGTCTCGACCACGATGCGCGCCGTGACGGTGCAGGCTTTGGCCATTTCCTCAATTACCAGGACAGCATCGAGGAAGGAGCGTCCCTGGCCGCCCAGTGCCGGCGGGAGGGTCATGCCGAGGAAGCCGGCCTCTTTCAGGG